>JBFIEP010000262.1:0-4613 GCA_041603335.1 Elusimicrobiota bacterium
CGCCCTTGGGAATGAGGGGAACACGATTGCTTCTTCGTTACCCTGAGATTTTGGAGACCCAATTGAGAGCGATTTTGCGAGCAAGCTATTTTGGACATCTGGAAATATTATTCCCCATGATCGTCGATGAGGCGGAGATGACGGAATGTCGGAAAATTGTTCGTGATATGGAAAATGCACTTAGAACCGAAGGGTATAAATTTAAGAAAAATATTCCGGTGGGGGCGATGATTGAGGTCCCTGCCGCAGCTCTGTTGGCGCGCAATATTATGCGCCAAGCCGATTTCATCAGCGTCGGAACCAACGATCTGATTCAATTCCTCCTTACCGCTGACAGGACGGTGCAGGACATGACACCGTATTATGAAACTCTTCATCCTTCGGTACTGCACACGATTAGTCGATTGGTCCATGATGCAAAAAAGGCGGAGAAAACGCTAACCGTGTGCGGAGAAATGGCGGCCGATCCTATGTGCACGACATTGTTGCTGGGTTTGGGAATCCGGAGGTTGAGCGTGGTTTCTGGAAAGTTGTTGGAAGTACGTCGTGAGATCCGGTCGACCGATTTACAGAGTGCGAATCGTCTCGCTCGGAAATGCCTGAACGCAAAAACAGCGAAAGAGATTAGTGGAGAGATCTTAAAGTTAAAAAGCGCCGGAGCTATTATGCGCTAATTCCACCCGTTTCATGTAGAAATCGTGCGATGTTAACGTCTACCTCAAGCGGAAGCCTATCGCGAGCCTAATGCCGATCGCATCAATCTTTGATCCGACATGGAGATAGCGAACCTGGCCGCCAACCGTCCAGTTGTTCCCGAAATCCCGGTCAAGACCCAGGCTAATGCTTCCACCAGGCTTAATCCCTGAGTGATCTTTATTTTGGATCGAATTCGAATCCTTTCGTTGAAACCGGTTTGTGGATACGCCGAGGGCCAAATAGGGACGAAGATCGGAGGCCGCTCGGGGATCCCACCGGCCGATCAGGGAATAGGAGTCCAGTTCTACATCCGAGCGGGAGTTTCCCGAGGTTTTGGTTCCGTAGTCGATGCGCCGAACTTCGAGCCCGAGCGATAGCGGTGCGACCGGGTGATAGCGGTAGGAAAGAGAAAAACTAATTCCAGTGTCGGCGATCCTTCCCAGGCGGCCGATGCCGATGCTGACGCCGTTTGTGAAACCAAAAACATGAGTTCCCTTTTCCACAGCAGCGCTCGCTGCGGACGTCAGGAAGCAGCAGGACAGGAGGGCGACGATCGATCGTTTGCCGATAACGCTCATTTGCGTAGTCTTCCTCCAGTGCCCGGGGAATCAATTATTTCTGCTTGGAGTCCCAAACGGCTTTCTTCGCCTTCCAGATTGCGAATTTACTTTTCCAGCGCGCCAATTTCAATTTGATCGCTCTCCGTTTTTTCGTTAACGCCAGCCCTCTGGCACTCCCGATTTTTGTCCCGGCCCGCAGGGCATCAATTCCGGCCTCTTGAGCCTTAAGGACGGCCTTCTGCGCCCGCAGCACCTTTTTTTCGGACTTCCATTTCTCTTTAGTCTTTTTTAAGGCTGCCATTACTCGGTAACCGATTCCTGCTCTTCCCACTTTTGAGGGACGGTAACTTTGGCCTTATGCGATTTCTTCGCAACCGCCTTTTTTTTAGTCTTTCGGGGGGCTGTGACGAGTCGTTTGCTGCCCGCCTTCCATGCCAAAAAATACGCCGCTGCAGCTGAAATAGCGGCGGCGCCCGCGCCTAATGCGACAGCTTTTTTCAGTTTCATCATACAAGCACAACGCCGAGCCGGCAGAAAAGTTCCCGATTATTTTAGTTCGAAAGTTCGAAATAGATCCAGAACGTGACGCCCGTCGCTCTGGTTGCGCCCTTCCAGACTAAGCTTCGGAGTTATCGCGTATCTGGCCTCTACGCGGCGTTGGGCGGACGGCCCGAGTGTTTGCCCGTAGGTGACGAATACTTTTTTAGTCACATATTTTCCCGCGGAAATATCGGCATTACTGAGGCCGCGCGCGCGGACATTAAAGGTATCGAGTTTGACCCGGGTCAGAACCCGCTTCCTGAATTCCGAGGACAGATATTCAGTGAAGAGGCGGACCGCTTCTTCCCGTTTCTGCTTGGAATCTTCCGAAGGGGCGAGGTCGTGGAGCGGACGTCCGATCACCAGTAAGGCAATGATGTCGCGCTGTTCCAGGGGGGGTTCCGAGGTGAGCGTGGGTTTCGGCGAGGAGAGAGCCCCGTTGAGTGCCAGGAGTATTTTGGCGCGTGTTTTTCCATCGACATAGGAGGTTTGTATGTTGATCTCCGGGTCGGGGGGGTGATCGCCATTGAATGTTAGCCGACCCTCTTGAATGGTGAACTCTCTGCCATACGCTCGGTATTGCCCTTGAAGTGTTCTGATCGTGCCGAATAAACGGAGCGGGCCTCCAGCGTCTTTTTTCAGCAGGAGTTCTCCGCTGGTCTCGATGTCGGCTTCCGGCCTTCGGTACCAAACGTTCCGATCGAATTGGACCTTAAGGTCGAATTCCTTTTTACTGGGTAGGGACGGGTTTTTATTTCCTTGGATGGGTGAGGATTTCCCTCGGGGTTCCGTTTTAAATTGAGCTTCCTCAAGATGAATCAATCCTTTGAGGCGGGGGAATTCCCAGTTCCCATCAAGGTGAAGATTCAATTGCGTGGAACCCGATAATCCTGCTTTAGTTTTAAACTGTAGATTTTTAGAGACAACGTGCAAATCGGGTCCATTGAGATCGAGCGTCCCCTGTAGCCTCAGCATGGCTTCGGATGGTTTCTTCCGTTTCGCCGTACCGAGAAGAACCGATCCTAAACGTTGGAGAAGTCCTTTGAGAGGTTCTTCGGGTTGAACGGGGGTTGCCCTTCCGGAAACGGAAAGGGAATTTTCTCCTTTAGCTGTCAGATGGAGTACGACATCCTTTAGGGAAACTTCGCCGGGGTCAATTTGCAGCGACTCTGTTTTTAGATGGGCTTCTCCCTTGGAATATGTCGTTGTGCCTTTACGGCCGATGCGCAGGCCTCCGGTGAGGGAGCCGCGAGACATCGTTAATCCGGGAAGCCAAAAGGCCAGCGGGGAGGGGTCAAAATCTTCTGAGTTTATGTGTATATGCAAATCCAAATTTTTTCGGGCGGAAATGCTTATCGATCCGCTGCCGTCTGAAAGGATTAAATTATCAAGAGACCAAGCCGAGGAACTGACCGCCGTTTTAAACGGCGCCGCGGAATGGAAAGAAGTTCTTACTTCTCCCGAAAGTTGCTTCCACGTCATAAGCCAATTCCCGTCCTTTATCCTGCCGTTTCCTTCGGCGGAAATCGAACCTTCCGGAAGCGTCGATTTGATATTTATCCGGTGGGAGTTTTCCGATCCCTTAATGGCAAGTTCTGAATTTCCAAAATCGATTCCTCTAAAATTTACGGATTCCGGCTTTGCCTCCAGCTGGATAGTGGGGTTTCCATTTGAGTGCCCCTTGGCGGTGAAGGAGAGCGTCGAAATCCGCAACGATTGAAATTTTAAGTTGGAAAGGACGCCTGTGGATTTCCAGCCGCGGTTGGGGAGTTCGGCCCAAAGCGAGGCCTGCGCGCTGCCGAATGCGGGATCTGTCAGCTTGAGGGTCCCATTTTTGGGACCGCCTGATAGCACGCCGGAAATTGCCGTTTGCGGCATCGACCGTGTCAGCGGTAAGTCGGCAAGATTCATGCGGTTGAGCCTCGCATGGAGAGTCCATGTGCTTGAACCGGCTCGGGTCCAATCAAGCATTAATACGGAATCTGCCGCTTTGGAAATTTTTATATGGGCGGCCCTGCCGTCTGGCGTCTGAGACGTTTGAATCAAAGCCGTTAATCCCTTCCCCGATTGCGCCGAAAAGAGCACGGTGAGCGGTTTTAATTGAATGTCGCTCTTGCCCTTGAATTTTTGTCCGCCCATTTCCCAATCGGCGTTGTCGACCAACAGACGCTGTCCTTCCGATCGGAGGACCGAATTTATCCGGGAAATTCGATTTGGAATTCCCGAAAGGCCGTGGTCCCAAGTTAGGGTGCCGTCTTTTATTGCGACCGACCGGAAGATGACTCGAGTCGCAGATGTCTTTTCGATCGTTTTGTTCTCACCTTGTTTTAATTCAAGATGAGGCCGCTCAAGAATCAATGACGCGATAATTGTTTGCTTCACAACCAGCGATTTTATATTGACCGTCAATTTTGTTTCGGGTACAGACAGGATTACAGACGGTGTCGTGATGGTTAAATCCCTTAGAAGAATTCCTTCTTTTTTCGATCCGGAAATGGAAGAAAACCGAACGGTCGCTTGGCTGCGGGATGTAACCCAATCCAGGATTTTATTAACGATTGCTTTTCGCATCGTGGGAACGGCGGCGTGCCCCGGGACGCTCATGAACATTGTTAAAAGCAATATGGACCGGAACCCCATTAGAACGCCTCTCCGAGACTCACGTGGATGCGCCACTTGGAAGGGTCCCCAGTTTGTGTGTTCAGTTTGTATCCCCAATCGAACCGAATCGGCCCGATCGGAGTTCTTGCCCTTACGCCGAGTCCGGTTCCGTATTTCCAATGGCTGGGGCCGGTTAATTCTTCGCGGGTATTAACC
>JBFIEP010000263.1:0-4613 GCA_041603335.1 Elusimicrobiota bacterium
ACCCGGGCGGAAGCCTCTGACGTGGCAAATGCCGTTTTTGACGGAACGAGTGCTGTTATGCTCTCTAATGAAACGGCGTCGGGCAAGTATCCCCTGGAATCGGTTCAGATGATGGACCGCATCATCCGTCAAGCGGAAGGTGTCCCGCGGGAAACAGAGCGGCTGCGCCGCTTATGGCGGCTGAGTGTTGCCGAGGCGATTAGCGAGGCCATCTGCAATACGGCCGACGTTCTCCCCCTTAAATGCATCGCCGTTTTTACCGAGACGGGAACGACGGCGCGCTTGATCGCGCATTATCGTCCACCGGTTCCAATTATCGCGTTCTCGCCTGTTCAGGAGACCCGGCGAAGGATGGCGCTATATTGGGGTGTGATTTCCCGAAAAATCGCTCCGGCTACGAATATCGATGAATTGGCTAAATTTGCGGAAGAGCGCTTGCTCGAAGAAGGATTGGCGGAACACGGTGATGTGGTCGGAATTGTAGGCGGAACGCCCTTGGGCGTTCGCGGTACAACGAATATGCTGAAGCTTCACACGGTCGGCTCCGGAAACTAAAACCCGAGAGCGAAGGAGGTCTTATGTCTGATCCCTGGGAAAATCCTGACGACGAAATTAAGGAAATGTTGGACGGTTTATCAAAGAAGTTTAAAGGCGGCTTTAATTTTCAACGCGGAGCTGTGCTGATCGCGTTTGGGGCGGTTTTTTGCGTGCTGGGTGTTTTAACGTCCATGTATACCGTCGAGCCCGAAGAAAAAGCCGTTATTTTACGTTTTGGTCGTTATGCGGTGACGAAAGGACCGGGACTTCATTTTAAAATTCCCTTCGGTATAGACCGTCATATCAAACTTCCGACTGAGCGTATCCTTCAGGAAGAATTCGGATTCCGGTCCGCGTCGACAAAAGGGGCCCGCACCCAGTATGAGGATAAGGCCTTTGATGAAGAGAGTCTCATGCTCACAGGAGACCTCAACGTAGCGGATGTTGAATGGATCGTTCAATACAAGATTGCCGAACCGCAAAAATACCTCTTCAATACGCGCGATGTCCGGAAGAATTTGAGGGATGTTTCGCTATCGGTTGTACGCCGTGTTGTCGGCGATCGCCGCGTGGGAAAGGTCCTGACGACAGATCGCGTCGAGATCGCCGATGAAGCCCAAAATCTCATGCAGGAAGTTCTCGACAAATACGATATGGGTGTACGGATTGTCGCGTTGAAGCTCCAGGACGTGAATCCCCCTGAGTCTGTCCGTCCGGCCTTTAACGAGGTCAACGCCGCCAAGCAGGAACAGCAAAAGGTCATTAACCAGGCGAAGCGTGAATACAACAAGGTTATCCCTGAAGCGAAGGGTAAGGCTCATGAGACAGTCAATCGTGCCCAGGGTGAGGCTTCCAGGGTCGTAAACCAGGCCAAGGGTGATGCCGCTCGCTTCACCTCTGTCTTGCGCGAATACAAAAAGGCTCCAAGCATTACACGAACGCGGTTGTATCTTGAGACGCTTGAACAAGTCTATTCGAAGTTTGAATCGATGACCATCATCGACAAAGGCGTAAAAGGACTCCTGCCCGTATTCGGAGACCCCGCCGCTAAGGGAGCAAATTGAGATGGATAATTCTAAAACAATTCCTTTATTATTGGCGGTCGCCGTAGGACTTTTCGTTTTCCGTTCGACGGCCTATAAGGTTTCCGAGTGGGAACAAGCGATTGTCACCGAATTCGGAAATCCGGTCGGTGAGCCCGTTGTAAAAGCGGGTCTGCATTTTACCCTCCCGTGGCGGGAAGTGCGCCGTCTAGATAGACGAATCCTTAACTGGGATGGGTATCCCAATCAGATCCCCACAAAGGACAAAAAATACATCTGGGTCGATACCACCGCGCGTTGGCGGATTGAAAATCCCCTCCTTTTCATACAGAGCGTACGCGATGAGGATGGGGCCCGGTCCCGTATCGATGGGGTTTTAGATTCAGTGACCCGTGACGTGATCTCGAATAATAATCTGGTTGAAGCGGTGCGCAATACAAAATCCGCCGAAGTTGATTCAGCCCCGGCGGAGAAGCCGAAGGTCGAGGATGTGCGATCGACCAAGGCCGACGATGAGGATATCGACCGCAAGCTGGAGAAGATCGAGTTCGGCCGCGAGGTATTGTCTGAGAGAATTATCGATAAGGCGCGCGACGGCCTTGCCGAATTTGGAATCGAAATTATCGATGTCCAATTGCGTCGAATCGCCTACGAGAAATCGGTTGAATCGAAAGTATTTGAGCGCATGATCTCGGAACGATTGCGTGTCGCCGAGAAAATCCGTTCGGAAGGACAAGGCGAACGCGCTAAGATTACCGGTGAAATCCAGAGAGACCTTTTGGAGATCCAATCAGATGCCTATCGAAAGGCCGAGATTCTCCGCGGTAAAGCGGACGCAGAGGCGATTCGGATTTATGCGGGGGCGATGAACGCGGATCCGAAGTTTTACGAGTTCCTGCGCACGCTTGAGGCGTATAAGAAGGCTTTGCCGAAGGATACGAAGTTCATCCTGTCGACGGACAATAAGTTCTTAAACATATTAAGAAATAAGGAGTAGAGTTCGCGCTAGGCGGGCATTAAGGAGTGGTAGGTTTGGGTGTCGACCTTGTGCGGTTGGAAGGATTTAATAAAATCCTTCATCTCGTCCAAGGTTTCAAGACGCGTGAAAACCCGTCGGAAATCGGTTGCACCCGGGATACCATCCACGTACCAACATCCGACACGACGCATCTGGAGATTTCCGCGCCGTTCTCCTTCGAATTCACGCTCGTATTCCAGGTGCTTGAGAAGTGTCTCTCGCCGGTCTTCAAATGTAGGGATGTATTCGGGTTCGCCGGTTCCATTTAAGGCATTGGTGATGTTGTTGTAAATCCAAGGATTGCCTAGCGCTCCTCGGGCAACCATTACCGCGTCACACCCCGAAATTTCCCGCATGCGCAGCGCGTCAGCCGCGCACCGGATGTCGCCATTGCCGATGACCGGGATCGATACCGCTTTCTTAACCCTTCCAATGGCTTCATAATTGGCGGTGCCCCGGTATTTTTGAGCACGGGTCCGGCCATGTACTGCCACGGCGCAAACGCCTGCGTCTTCGGCACGTTTAGCAATCTCGACGGCTTCGTCACCGGTTTCGTCTTCATAACCGATACGCATTTTTACCGTCACCGGAATTTTTTTGACCGCACCGACGACCGCTCTGAAAATATTTCCGGCATCAAAAGGGCGACGGAGCAATGCAGAACCAGCACCATCCCCCCCACCCGTAATTTTGGGAACGGGACAGCCAAGGTTTAAATCGAGGAGATCATAGCCCATTTCTTCTACGATAGCGGCTGATTCGGCCATATATTGTGCGTCACACCCGACTAATTGGGCGCCTACCGGAGCGTCGTCTTCACGGGTTTTCATTAGATCGAGAGTATGGTCGTTTTTTCGGGCCAAGGCTTGGGCTGAAACCATTTCCAGAAAGGCAAATTCCATGCCTTTCTCTCGGGCAATAAGGCGGAACGCTAGGTCGCTGCAGGCGGCCATCGGGGATTGAAGGACGCCGCTTTTAAGGACCAGGTTTTTGAGTCTGAGATCAGCCATAACCCCATTATAACACGGGTTTTGGGCCATCAGCCCTAAATGCGTCTAGCCCTTGATAAATCAGTGTGCACCAGCTCCCGTACGCGGTCGCCGCTGCGATACCAGCGCAAGGGACCCGTATCCGAGAGGTTCACGAAACTGTCCGCGTGCGTATCCTTGCCGAGGTAACCATCGATCACTGCGGGTCCGCCGAGCAACAGTTCGCCGGCGATACCGGGCATGACCGGCCGCAGGTAGCGGTCGACGATACACTGGCGGATGTGCGGCAGCGGCTTACCGATCGGCAGGCTGGCCCCGGTGGCGGATTCGATTTCGTGCACGTGGGACCACACGGTGGCCTCGGTCGGTCCGTACTCGTTGTAGAGCGGCACCTCGCCGAGCGTATCGAAATGGCGCGCCGCGATGTCGCCGGGGCAGGCTTCACCCGCCAGCATGACGCCGGCCAGGCTGACGCAGTCGCCGGACCGCAGCGTTTCCAGCAGCGCGCCGTAGACGGACGGCAGCATCAGCGTGTGCGTGACGCCGTGCCTGTCGATGGACTCGCGCCAGGCGCGCGGATCCCCGGCCTGCGCCTCGTCCGGCAGCACCAGGGTGCCGCCGCTCGCGAGCGTTCCCCACAGGCCGGCGAAGGCGCTATCGAAAAATAGCGGCGATAGCAGCAGGAACACGGGGTAACCGCCGTAGTACTGCAGCCGCGCCCGCGTCGACCAGGCCAGCTGCGCCTGGGTGATCGGCACCGACTTCGGCGTTCCGCTGCTGCCGGAGGTATGGATGACGTAGGCCATCGCCGCGGGCCCGGGCAAGGGCATGTCGTCGTCGGCCGGCGGAGGTTCCGCGATACGGTCGCGCGCGCGGGCCCATTCGGGTAGCGGCAATGCATCCGTGGCCATGACCCGGGTTACCGACAGCGAATCCAGCAGCGACTCGGCGCAGGCGGCCGGCAGTGCCGGATCGAGCGGCAGGAACGGCTTGCCGGCGACAAGGCAGGCGAGCATCGCGACCAGG
>JBFIEP010000264.1:0-4609 GCA_041603335.1 Elusimicrobiota bacterium
GGCTTGCGCAATTTCTTTTGGACTATGTGGTCGAAGGGGGAGGGGAGAACGCCAAAGGTTCGGTGACCGGCTTAACCCGGCAGGAGATTGCCGACTACATCGGTTCGGCACCCGAAACGGTTATCCGGGGGCTGAATAAACTGCAGCAGGCCAAGATTATCCGTGTTGCGAAAGGATCCATCGAGATTCTACGTCCCGATACATTGCGGGAAACAGCCAGCACGGCTGAATAATTCCTTCCCTTAGGAATCTTTATTGTAAGCGGCGTCGACCCAGGAATCCACGGCAACCGTCGCGGGCATCCCTACAAGCGTCGGGGCGAGCGATATAACCTGTCTTAGTTCCGCTTCTGGAATTCCGAGGGCTTTCGCTTTCCGGACGCTCGAACGAATCGCCCCTTCGCGCAGCGCGCCCACCGCGATGGCGAACTTTATCAACCGAGCGGTTTTTTCATCAAGGGGACCTTCCGCTCCGGCTTCGTTCATGCTGTCCCAAGCCTCTCCGAGTTTCGGGTACCGCGCGATAAAGGTCTGGTAGGCTTTTGGGGGTTTAGGAAGTGTCCCTTCGCTCATAATTGCTCCTGTTGGTTAAAGCCAGCTCAAGGGATAGTGCGGTTCGTCGCACTCTGCGGCGGCTTCCGCGATTTGTAACGGTTTGAAGGTGTCGATCATGACCGCTAATTCCTCGGTCTTCTCTTTCCCCACGGAACCTTCGTAGCGTCCCGGGTGGGGCCCGTGCGCAAGGCCCATCGGATGCAGGGTTAGAGACTCTTCGGAGATCCCTTTCCGGCTCATAAAATTGCCTTCCGAATAGAACAAGACCTCATCGGAATCGACGTTGGAATGCGGGTAGGGTGCGGGAATCGCATCGGGGTGGAAATCGAACAGGCGGTCCACGAAATTACAAATGACAAACCCGTCCGCTTCAAACGCCTGGTGGACCGGCGGAGGCTGGTGCAGCTTGCCGACGATCGGGGCAAAATCATTGACGTTAAAGGCCCAGGGGTAATGGTACCCGTCCCACCCCGCCACATCGAACGGATGGGCGTCATAGGTAAAATCCTGCAGCCCATCGGCGAGCACCGTTCTGACGACAAACTCACCCGAATCCGTGACAGGTTCCGAGAGTTCGGGAACCCGGATATCCCGTTCGCAAAACGGCGCGTGCTCCAACAATTGTCCGTGCGGGCTTCGGTAGCGTTTGGGCGTGGCGATCATCGAGGCCGATTCGATAAGAAGCAGCTTCGCCCGATCGCCGTCGAAACGCATCCGCCAAATCGTTCCGCGCGGGATTACGATATAGTCGTTTTTCCGAATAGAGAGATGTCCGAACTGACTTTCCAGCGATCCTTCCCCGGATTGGACGTAGTAGACTTCATCAAAGTGGCCGTTTCGATAAAAGCCGTCGGTCGGCGCGTCCGGCCGGCAAATGGATATTCGAACATCGGAGTTGAAAAGGAGCAGTCGGCGTGACGCGAGCAGGTCGCCCGAGGATTCAAGTTTAAAGGATTGGATGTGGCGCGGGCGATGGGCATCTCTCACCGTCTTAATTGTCGTCGGGGAAAAGGCTCCGACAGCCTTTACCCGCGTGGGCATTTGGAGGTGATAGAGCAGGCTTGAATGGTTCGAAAATCCGTTTCGCCCCATAAGTTCTTCGGCGTGAAGAGACCCATCTTCTTTTTTAAAGACGGTGTGCCGGGTGTTCGGGAGTTTTCCGCGTTTTACGTAGAAGGGCACACTTCATCTCCCCGGGTCAAATTGCCGCGCCGTTCCTGCTCGATTTCAATCGATTCAAAAAGGGCTTGGAAGTTATTTTGTCCGAAACCCCGTGATCCTTTGCGTTGAATGAATTCAAAAAAGAATGTCGGTCGATCTTCAATCGGTTTTGTAAAAAGCTGCAGCAGGTAGCCTTCCTCATCCTGGTCGACGAGTATCCGAAGCCGTTTAAGGTCTTCGATGCTCTCTGTGATCCCCTCAACCCGCTTGGGGAGTCCTTCATAATACGCATCGGGGATGGTGAGGAATTCAACGCCGTTCTTGCGCAGGTTTTCGATTGTTTTAAGAATGTCCCCTGTCGCGAGGGCGATATGCTGAACCCCGGCACCTTCGTAAAACTCCAGGAACTCCTCGATTTGAGACTTGCGAACGCCTTTGGCGGGTTCGTTAATCGGAAGCTTGACCTTCCAGTTCTTTGAGCGCATCACCCGGCTTTTCAGGGCCGAGTATTTTGTCGAGATGTCGTGTTCGTCGAAGACCACGAAGTTCGTGAACCCGAATACTTTTTCGTAGAAATCCCGCCATTGGTTCATCTCTCCTTCGGCGACGTTCCCGACAAGATGGTCCAGGAATTCAATCCCGGCGGGTTCTCCCGGAGTATCCGGTAATTCCAATTTTTCAAAGCCGGGCGCCCAAAGACCTTTGTAGTCCCGGTCGTCAACGAGGGTATGGATTGTGTCCCCGTAGGTTTTAATGGCGGCGGTGGAAATCGATCCGTCAGCGTCTTTTAGCGTCTCCGGGGCTGAGGCGGATTGGGCCCCGCGGCTCAAGCAGGAGGCGTGGGCCTCTGCCGCGCCGTCAACGGCGAAAGCGACGTTGTATACGCCGTCCCCGTGCCGCTTGAGGCGGTCTGCGTGGGGATGCGTCGAGACAATGGGGGTGGTGAGGAGGAGCCGGACTTTTCCCTGTTTAAGGACGTAGGTGACCTTTTCCCGATCTCCCGTTTCCGGACCCCGGTAGGCCAGGCATTCAAAACCAAAGGCCGTCCGGTAAAAATAGGCCGCCTGTTTGGCATTTCCTACGACAAACTCCACGTGATGGAAGTCCCGAATCGGAAAATATTCGGTCCCTTTCCATTCATTGGTAATAATCGCCATGAAGGGATTGTACTAACTTAGCCTAGAACACGGGAACGATGGTCTCGAGGTCTTCCTCGGGGACTTTTTTTCAATGTTGGTAGTCGCCTTTTTCTAGGGCGGTCTAAGTTCGTACGTGATTTTTGGACTTTCTGGCCCAGAGATGGGAAAAACGTTTACATCGTCTATTGGATGGGGGTGATATTTGGGGGATTCAAAGTGAGCAGAACACTGTTGTTGTGGCTATACTGTTGCTATTAATAGATAGGAGATAATTATGACTGCAAAACTTGCCTGGACCATTGATGCTGAGGTTTATCCTCGGGAGGCAATATTTGCCTCCTGCCGCCGTTGGTCGGCCGAACTCTCCTTTAAAATAACGAAAAGCAGCAAAAAACGTTGGAAAATTTCCGCAACCGGAAAGGCCGGCATTAGCAAGCCCCGAATGGAGGAAATCCGGGACTCATTTGAAGATGAGGTAATGCATCAGCAATTGCGATCCGAGGCTTTAAAAAATTCGGGTACAGTGCGGGATGCGCTTGTCATGCGGGCACTCATATCCGCGTCGACCGAGGAGACGTGAGCCGGCCGTCCCCCTATAACTACCGCCGCGTCAACGGCGATGTCCTGATTTCCAATGATTTTGGAAATTTTTCCCGTTTAAACGAAACGACATTCCAGGCATTTGCCGAGGGAGTGCTTCCCGAGTCCCATACCGCATACGGCGAACTTGCGGCAAAAGGGTTTATCGCCGACCGGATGGACCTCAAGGCGTTAACCGAGCGTTATCGTGCGCGCAATGCCCACCTTTGGGATGCTGCCTGCCTTCACATCGTGGTGGTCACACGCAATTGCAATATGCGCTGCGTCTATTGCCATGCCCAAGCCCAAACCAGTTCCAAATGGGACATGACCAAGGAAACGGCCGCGAAAGTCGTTGATCGTATTTTTGAAACTCCCAACCGGGTGCTGACCATCGAATTTCAGGGGGGCGAACCGCTGACTAATTTCCCGATCGTATTGTTCATCGCTGACCGGGGAAGGCGTTTAGCCAAGAAGACGAAAAAAGAATTGCGGCTCAGTCTTATCACTAATCTCAGCCTCATGGATGACCAAAAACTGCGAGAGCTCAAAAAGAGGGACGTTTCAATCTGCACCTCGCTGGATGGTCCCGCGCGAATTCATGACGCGAACCGATTGCTCCATGGCGGCTCCAGCCATGCCCTTGTGACGAGGTGGTGGAAGAAAATTAAACCCGGCGGATTGCTTACAGTGACCCGTCGGACCTTGGAAGAGCCCGAAGCGGTTGTCGATGAATATATCAAGCGGGGTGCGTCATCGATAGCCCTCCGTCCCTTAAATCCCTTGGGGTATGCGGAAAAGGCCTGGGCGAAAATCGGATATACGCCTGAGGAATTTATCGCCTTTTTTTCCAAGGCCATGGACCGGATCATTGCGGCCAACACGCGGGGGAGGGTCTTTTCGGAATCGACCATGAAGGTATTTCTCACCAAGGCCCTCGCCGCCCGTGAGCCGAATCATATGGATCTCCGTTCCCCTTGTGGTGCTGGAATCGGCCAAATCGCGTACGACTATGACGGGGAGCTTTACTCTTGCGATGAAGGCCGTATGCTGCGTTCTATGGGAGACGACCTGTTCCATCTAGGGCATGTTGACGCAATGGGACCAAAGGAGTGCGCTTCGCATCCGACAATCAAAACACTGGTGCAGGCCTCGCTTCTTGAAGCGCAATCGGGA
>JBFIEP010000265.1:0-4607 GCA_041603335.1 Elusimicrobiota bacterium
CGTTCGAGCCATTATCTGCAGCGAATGAAACTTTATGAGATGCTGGGCATTGCGATATCTGAAAAGATAAATGAGCATGAGCCTGCAGGGAAATTCATTCCGCTAACCCAAATTCGGACTTCCGATGAATTGGAGCGGTTTATAACGGAGATGATCCCCCTGCTGCATCTCGAGGCTAATCACAGCGAGACGATCGGCTATATCATTAGTGAGTTAGCGCGAAATGTAATTGAACATGCGGAATCGGAGCATGGGGCATGTTTGAGTGCCCAGTACTATGTGAAGAGTAATTCCATTCGTATCGGAATCGCAGATACTGGGATTGGAATTAAACAGGCGATTGAAAAATCCTACACCGTTGCAGATGACTTGGAAGCAATTAGCTTGGCGTTGATGCCTGGAATTACAGGAACCACCACCAGGGAGGGGGGAACGGCTCAAAATGCCGGAGCAGGACTCTTTTTTACGAAATCAATCGCTAGCGTGAATCGGGATTTTTTCGTGATTTATAGCGGCCGCGGGTTCTACAAGCTGCTTAAAAAGCCGGCTAATAGCCGAAATCTTTTTCGCCTTTCAGCCAATCCCAAAAAAGACCGTCACTCATCTGAAAATAATATGCCGTCTTGGCCGGGGACCGCAGTCGGGATAGATATTACTCTCGACCGAACGCGCGAGTTTGAAACTTTGCTGGAAGCAATTCGTTCAACCTACGGAGATGCGGTTCGAGAGAGGAAGAAGGCGCGGAGCAAGCGGCCTCGATTCGTCTAATGGAAATTATAATTTTTAAAAAAACGGGTAATTTCGCGGAGAATAAGGATGTTGCGCGGGACTTGAGAGAGCAAGTAATCCTTCCCCATTTGGAAAAGGGCGAGGAGATTACGCTAAATTTTGAGGGAGTCTCTTCTGCTACGCAGTCATTCATCCATGCGCTGATAAGTGATGTTATCCGTAAGCACGGAGAGTCTGTTTTCGACAAGGTGATTTTCAAGTCCTGCAATGCGAAGGTTAAGAAATTGATCCAAATAGTCGCTGATTATATGCAGGCCGGCATGTAGGCCGTTCTGGCTGCGATTCAGGCAAGCCCCGTTTACAGGAACCCGTCCTGACAGGTTCTCTTAAGAAAATACCGGAGCTTCTCTTCGGTCAACGGATTGCCGACGATCTGGCCGGGAAGAAAGAATCGAGAAAAGCGTTTCGCGAAATAACGGCGCAGCCCTTCGTGCCGGCAGCGTTTAATCGTCTACGCTCGAAGCGCATGAATCCGGGCGTCCAGCGGCGGATGGCTGGAATAGAGCAGGGCGACAAGACCGCGCGCCTCACCGTGGATCATGAGGGTGGCTACGGCGGCCTCCCGATTCTCTAAAGACTCCTTCGTCCCCTTAAGGGATTTAAGCGCATGGATCATGGTTTGACGGCTCGTAAGCTTGGCCGAGCCCGCATCCGCACGGTATTCGCGCCACCGGGAGAACCAGTAGATGATAGGAGAGGCCAGGAGCATGAGTACGCTCTCCAGAAGAAACACGATCATAATGTGGGCGAAAAAGCCCAGGCCGTGGCCGTCATCGTCCCGCCGCAGGAAGTTGTCGATCGCGAAGGTGATGATACGCGCGAAGAACATCACGAAGGTGTTGACCACGCCCTGTATGAGGGTCATGGTCACCATGTCGCCGTTAGCGATATGGGCCACTTCGTGGCCCAAAACGCCTTCCACCGCTTCCCCGTCCATATGGTTCAAAAGCCCGGTGGAAACGGCCAAAAGCGAGCGGTCCTTACTCGGCCCAGTAGCAAAGGCGTTGACTTCCCGACTATCGTAGATCCCTATCTCCGGGAGAACGCTCAGGCCGGCGCGCGAGCAGAGTCCTTGTATCTTGTCGACTAAGAAAGCTTCAGTCTCGTTGCGCGGCCGCTCAGGATTTATAAGAGCAATGCCCATCGCTTGCTTGGCCATCCAACGCGAAATCTGCAGGGAAATAAACGACCCGCCAAACCCAAAGAGGGCGCAGAAGACCAAAAGGCCTTCGTAATGGATACCCTGAGCGCTAAGATAGGGGCGCACACCCAAAATGTTGAGCAGTGCGGAAACAGTAACGATGACCGCCAGATTGACGGCCAAAAATAGGAACGCTCGTTTTAGCATTCAACCTCCTCTAAAACTCACAACACCTAAATTTACAACGGGGATTTTAGATAAAAGTTCCCAAGCTATCAATCTCACCGCTCCCTTTCGGGGCGGAAATTACTGAAACTTGATGGACGGAAAGGTGGGAGAAATGGAAATTGCGTTTCCCCCCGCCGATATTAAGCAGACTTTCTCTGGAGTTCCCAGAGCTCTACGATTTCTTTAGAGGGGACCCGCTTACGGCGCTTGGTCTTATTCGAAGAAGCACCGACTTTTCCTTCCAGGCGCTGCACCAATTCAAAACGCCCCCCCTCTTCAAGCTCCTTGCGGACCGGATGCCCGCTGCCGCTGTCTTCGGTCTGAGCCAGATTGGAAAATATCACGATGACCCGGCCCTTCGGCGCCAGACGTTTCGCCGCGGCCGCGAAGAAACGCTCGAAAAGGTCTTCCGGATAATAGATCGCTAAGTCCAAGGTGTTATGCGTTTTTCCCGGCAGCCACGGCGGGTTAAAGACGATGAGGTCGGCCGGTTCCTCCCCCTTTCCCAGCAGGTCGGCTTCTTCCGTTTTTATCTCCGCTCTGGCGGGCTTGCGCTTCAATTCCCTGCGCACACTCTCTAAAGCATTGGGGTTGATGTCCGTCGCCAGAATCCGCGGCCAATGCGCTTGGCTCAACTGAAACGCCATCACCCCGCAGCCGGTCCCGACATCGATAGCGAGAGTCTGATTCCCGCGGTATTTCTTTAACCAGCCCGCAAACAGTTCCAGATGTTCGAAACGCGTTGGGAGATAGGTGCCGTAAAAGGGATGGAGCCGCCGGTGCAGAACCGGCATCTGCGCCCCTTTCTCATACCACTGCCAGGAACTGTTAAGCCCCTGCACCTGGGGGAAGGACAGAACGAATCTCGAGATATCCGGGTAGAGCTCTTTAAGCCAACCGATCGCGGGGGCTTTTTTCAGGTCGATGCGGTTATCCCTGATGGGCACGAGGAGGCGGGCCGAGGCAGTCTTGAATGCGGATCTAAACGCGCGCTCATCGCTGTGCGAATCACCGGGCCGGCCCTTGTCGAGGGTGCGGCGCAGGGCAGCGAGGATAGCCAACCCGGTGCTGAAATAATCCGAAACGAGGAAGTATTTCCCGTCGATCAGGGCTTTGGCGATATCCCCGGGATCGATGGTCTTATCGACCAGGTCGAGGGGGATTTCTCCTTCAAGAGGTTCGGGCCGGATCACGAAGATAAGGTAGCTACGAATAGGGTTGGGCTACAAGGCCAGATATTGTTCGATCTTATTAAGGAACTTCGAGAAAAGCGATGCGATCATTATTCGGTGACACACCTTGAACCGGCCCCTGATTCTCCTTACGGGCGCGACCGGATACGTCGGCGGCAGGCTCCTCGCGGAGCTTGAACGGCAGGGCAAGCGCGTACGCTGCCTGGCCCGGCGGCCGGAATTTCTTTCGCAGCGCGTCAAGACATCGACCCAAGTCGTGCGCGGCGACGTCCTCGATGCGGATTCCCTGCACGGGGCGTTTTCCGGGGTGGACACCGCCTACTACATGGTCCATTCGATGGGTTCGCTCAAGGATTTCGAGCGCGAAGACCGGGCCGCCGCCGAGAACTTCGCCCGCGCCGCTAAAGATGCCGGGGTGCGCCGCATCATCTACCTGGGCGGGCTGGGCGAAGGCGAGGATTTATCTCCCCACCTGCGCAGCCGTCACGAAGTCGGCAGGATCCTAGGCGGCCTAGGCGTTCCAACCGTCGAACTGCGCGCCTCGATCGTCATCGGATCGGGGAGCTTGTCCTTTGAATTGATCCGCGCCCTAGTGGAACGCCTACCCGTCATGCTCACCCCGCATTGGGTGCGCGTCGAGGCCCAGCCGATTGCCGTCGAGGACCTGCTGCGCTGCCTCGTTGCCGCGGCAGACTTACCGTTGGAGGGTTCGCACATCATCGAAATCGGCGGCAGGGACCGCATGTCCTACGGCGAGATCATGCGCGTCTACGCACGCCTGCGTGGTCTTCATCGTTGGATGATCCCGGTTCCGCTTTTGACCCCGCGCCTCTCCAGCCTTTGGCTGGGACTGGTGACTCCCGTCTACGCACGCATCGGCAGAAAGCTCATAACAAGCATCGTCCACCCCACGGTCGTAAAAGATGATCGCGCCGAGACTCTATTCGGCTTCAAACCCATGGGCGTCGAGGAGGCCGTGCGGCGGGCTCTCGCCAACGAGGACCGGGAATTCGCCGCGACCCGTTGGTGCGATTCCCTATCTTCCAAGGGACGCGAGTCCACCCTGGGCGGCGACCGCTTCGGCTCGCGGATCGTCGACCGCCGCCAAATCACCGCCCAGGCGAACCGCGCATCCCTTTTTCAGTCTATCGAGGCCCTGGGCGGCGAGAACGGCTGGCCGGCCTGCGACTTCCTCTGGCGGCTGCGCGGCGCAATCGACCTGCTCCTAGGGGGAGTCGGCATGCGCCGGGGCCGGC
>JBFIEP010000266.1:0-4584 GCA_041603335.1 Elusimicrobiota bacterium
ATATTGTGCCGCGCTCTTCACTGACCACGATGCACATCGCATCACTCAGTTCAGCCATTCCGAGCGCTGCGGTATGGCGGGTGCCGAACTTCGCCGTCCTAGCACCCTCCTTGGAAAGCGGCAAGCGGCACCCGAATCGCGTGACGCGCCCTCCCTCAAGAACGACCGCGCCGTCGTGACCGATGGAATGAAAATCAAAAACACTTTTCAGCAGGGCCTCGGACAATTCCCCGCCGAGAGGGAAGCCGCCTTGCAGATGGCGCTCAAGGGGATCGCGTCCCTGAACCACCACAAGAGCTCCGATCCGTTCACGCGCAAGATCCCCGAGCGTGCGGACCAAAATGGAGTTCTCAGTTTCCGAACCCGTCGGCGCGGCAACCGCACCGCCCGCGAGGCTCCACACCGCGATGCGTTCAAAAACCGCCCGAAGTTCCTCTTGGAAAATAACAACGAGAGCGACAACCAGGATGGCGAAGAAACCATGAAAAATCCCGGTCGTCATCACCATGCCGGTAGACCGGGAAAATAAATAAACGCCGGTAACAACCAGCATACCCTTGGCAACCACCGCTGCCTTCGAATGTTTAAACCAGACGAGCAGGGCGTACACAAGGACCGCGACGAGCGCGATATCGAGGATGTCCGCCACCCCGACGGCATTTAATGCGGAAAGGAACATCTTATTGGCTTATTCTATATATAATGAGGAAGCGACAGTTAGTCCAGAGGGCCTAATTGAGCGCGGTCAATTAGGCCATTTACTCTTATTTTCATTGCACTTATTAGCGGGTCTGCCATAACCGGACCCACCCTAAATCGGACCTCGAAATTACCCGATCCCCGGTCCGGACGCGACGGAAAGCTGCGCTACGGTAAAATGTATTTTCCGGGATACGGCAAGGTGCAGGCACACAACGATTTGCCGACTATGCGCCGACCGTCTCCACAACTCCGCTCCAAAGATCGACCTCGACTTCATCGCCTTCATTAATAAGGTGGATGTTTCGAGTTTCAACCACTAGCGGGATATTAAACTCCGAACATAATGCCGCGGCATGCGAGCAAAACGCTCCCCGCGAAACAACCACGGCATCCATACGGCCAATCTGGTCCAGAAAACTCGGCTCAAGATCGTCCGCAAAATAAATAAACCGCTTCGCCCGTGTTTTCATCACGGTTTTTTCGGTTACCGCGACCCCGCGAACCACGCGCTGATTCGGCTTAAATGAGATTCCGGCAGTGCCCCCTTCGGGGATACCCTCCTTAAGGACCTCATCAATGACCGCGCCATGTTCAAGAACATGTTTTCGCATGAATCCGATTTGCTCGATCATGCCCTGCTCATAAACGTCTTCCCGCACAATCAGCATTTTCTCCATCAAATCCAGATCCCGCCGCTGGCGATCAATATGATCACGTGCCTGGGCAGCAGAAGAACGGTCAAGCCTACGCTTTTCAAAGGCCCACTCTTCGATTGTCGTCTCAGACATCGGATATGAAAAACCTAAGCGGATCTCCTTCCCTTTGGAACGGAACGTGCGCTCGAAACGAATGAAATCATCATTCTCATCAAGACTAAAGATCATTAGAATCCCGTCACGCGCAAGTTCTTCAATGCGCTCACGCGCAGCCTTATTTTCGGGAGGAGGTGAATACAAATTGTCATACCCCCCCATGCGACTCGCGATCCAACCCGCGCTTTTGACACGACTCGCCGCATCCCCGTGGATTCGAATCCGAAAGTGCTCGATGGGCTCTCCACGGTGGCGACGGCGCCCAAGATAATGAAATGCGAGCAAATCAAAGGTCTCAAGGAGACTCCATTCGGTTCTCTGAATCTCCATCGCATCCATAAATTCCGCAACACGTGCGTAAATTCCCGGCAGATCGAGCGGGTCTTCTTCCGGTGCGCCCGAAGGATTCGGCCGTGCCTGAAGGAGGGTGAGTTTTTCACCTCGAAAAGTAAATTCTACTGCCACGTTCTGATTTCGAAAAAGGGCCTCTTGTATGCGCATAACCGTAGAGACGATTTCGTTAAGCGCCTTCCGCGGAGGAAGACTATCCCCCTTCGGGGTACTGACGCCTGCTTCCAAATTAAAAATAGCCCGCATAGGAGCACGCTTCCCGGATGTAATCGCGAGATTATGCCCCCGGGCCACCTCGACGATCATCCGGTACTGGTGAAAAAGCGTACACACTCCCGCAATTTCTCCGAGCAGAAAGGGCTGAATAACAACGGCCATCCCGGAAACTACCGGTTCGGCAAGCTTATGCAGCGAGCGGTATTTTTTCGCATTCGGACCCCTAAATGAGTTTAGGACCCGCCCTACAGCGCCGGGGAAATCTTCCTCTTTCTTCACCATCACCGACTCAAAAATCCCCGGCCACGAACGCGCGCGCCCATCTTCATCAAACGCGGAACTCCGTGCGATCACTGGCCATCGATCGTCAAATAGTTGCTTCGCTTCTGTTAGGAAAGCGTCTTTTTTATCCTCGCGGATGGCTCCGGACTCGTCATACAGCTCAGCCAAGGTTTCCGCCGATAAAACAAATGAAGGAGGGATGGGAAATTCGGCCTGACTCAGATAGAGCAAACCCCTCGCCTTCCCTCCGACTTCCCCGATGAGGGAGCCTCCCGCGATGTCTTGAAAAAAATCCATCAGCTAAAAGAGCCCAAAAAAACGTTTCCGAACAGGGGGCTCCAAAAAAGCATCCATCCATCGCGAATAAAAATCGCTGAGTTTTGGATAACGCTCCCGCTCGTTTTCATATTTCTCAAGCGCCAACGCAATTGATTCTATCAGGGGCAAGTCATGGGGCTCCGGCTCTCGGCCTCCCTCGCCGCGCCCGGTGCTGTCAACCCAGCGGGCCATGCGCAAACCCAGCGCCTGTGCACAATGCTCCTGCACGCACGACTTCAGCGAACCGCGGCACGGGCCCGTTTTATCCGGATAAATAGTTTCAAGCTTCTTCAATCCGTCGGGGTTCTGCTCGGCAAGAAGATCCAAAATCATATGTCCCCATTCGTGCCACAAAATGGAACCCTTATCCGTCCACTGAAAAAGAGGCTGTCCGCTTGAATCCGGGGTCACACCCCAAAAAGTCACCGCGCGGTTGGCGTGCATGTCGACATGACTCGTTTCCCAATCCAGAAACGGACAAATCACGATCCGCAATCCCGCGCTTGGATCCAACCCCGTATATTCTTGAAAATGCGCAGCATGGTCCTGCGCCTGCATTTCTTCGCGGAATAATTCTACGTAGCGCTTTAAAACCGGTTTCTGTTCCTCGAAAAATTTTTCAAATTGCGCGTCCTTCGAAAACCGGGACATCGCCGCAAGAAGTTCTGAAATTTTACCCCGCCCATCACCGCGCTCCTCGCCCCAAGGGGACCAAAAATCGCTTTTGGGATCAAAACTGAGATCTTCATTCAGGGAAAACATAACCAGCTGAAGTGCCATGCCGTGGTCAAGCCCATCCTTAACAGCGCTGCGGTAGAGCGCAACGCCCGTATGACCTTTGTAGGGCTCGAAGTGTCGACGGACCGCCTTCGAAAAGTCGAGCGTGTTCCAATCGATTCCGTTTTGTTTCCCGCCGGGGTCTGCAAGTAAATGAACAATCTGAAGCAAGGAAGCCCGATCGTCAAATCCGACCTGAATAGGATGTTTCTCGCTCATCGCGATACGATAGCAGATAGCTGGCGAAAAGGCTCGGCCTCTCCTATACTATCAAACAGTGACAAAAGCCCCTCCTGACAACTCCGCACCGACTCTAAAAGGACTCTGGGACCGCTTTGATGCATCCGGCGCAAATACCGAGGCCGAACTAATGCGGCGCTGGACGGCAACATCAGCACTTCTCCCCGCAAAACTGCGGCGCACCCTTGAAGGAATCCTTAAAAAAATCGACGGAGACGACGAGGAATCGAAGGAACTTTCCGGCGTACTCCTTGCATGCCTGGGAAAAAATGCAGAAGCATTCAACTGTCTAAATGGGATCAAAAGCAATCGCAGCCTCCTTTGGCGGGCCGAGGCGCTTGTTCAACTCGGCAAACATGATGAAGCAACTAAGGAAATCCTTGCATCTCTAAAACAGGGCGACACTTCGGCAAAAGCCATCTCACTCATGGCGCTGTCCCTTTCTCGACGCGGCGACCGGGAGCGAGCCGCCGAACGCGCCCATTCTGCATGCAAGCTCAATCCTGACGACCCTATCGGCTGGGTGATCTTCGGCATGTTTACCTGGGGAAAGGATCAGAAGACCGCCGAGGCGGCCCTACAACGCGCGGCCTCGCTTCGACCGGAGGCCGGCTGGCCGTTGGCGATGAATGGACTCGCCCGACTGTCCGTTATGAACTTCGAAGGAATTTGGAAGCAATCAGGCTCCTCTTCGCGCGATATCTTCTCTGAATTGAGAAAAACAATCTCCGTTCTTGATGAGGCGATTGAGCTGGACCCTGCCCCCTGGGTACTTCGGTTAAGAGCCATGTGTCTCGAAAAAATCGGGCAAATGAAGCTCGGAATCCGGGATCTCAACCGCGCGATAACCGCATGCCCCGGCTCCGAGGAGCTTCACACCGAGCGG
>JBFIEP010000267.1:0-4543 GCA_041603335.1 Elusimicrobiota bacterium
CGGTCGGAGGGACCCCGGGCTCGGCGGGCATCACCGAATCCACCGGCGCGAAGGGAAAATCCTTTTTCCGTTTTCTTTTCGCGAAATACCCTCCGACCTCGGGCATCGGCTTCACGCCCGTCAAAAAGGGAATTTCCGCCGGGTGCGCGAACACACGGACAGGTCTTTTCTCGATCAGAACCGATAATCCCCCCACACTCTCGGGATCGGCGTGGGTCAACACGACCCGACCGACATCACTCCAGGACCACCCATTCTCGGCCATCTCCGAGAGCAGCGCATCAGCAGACGCTGCCCCTCCGGTATCGACCATTGTAAGATCCTTCGTTCCAACAACAAGAAATACATTCGTCTCGGAAGCCTCAAGTTGGAAGAGATTTTCAACGATCCGCTTCATCAACGCTCCTCGATCTTAACAGACTTGAGAATCTGGTCTTCCAGCGGACGGTCTTGACCATCCCGACTCACTGCCGCAATCGCCTCAACCGTCGGAAATCCGCGAACGACCTCACCAATAATGGTGTGCCGCTTATCGAGCCATGGTGTCGGAGAAAGCGTTATAAAAAATTGACTCCCGTTCGAATTGGGGCCGGTATTAGCCATAGCAACGATCCCGGGCTTAACAAACGAACGCCCCGGATGAAATTCATCCTCAAAAGAATATCCGGGAGTACCCCCTCCCGTTCCCAGCGGATCGCCCCCCTGGATCATGAACCCGGGGACGACGCGATGAAATCGAGTCCCCGCATAAAGCGGCTTTTTCGTTTTCTTTTTCGTTCCTGGATGCACCCACTCTTTACCGCCTTTGGAAAGTCCCACGAAATTCTCCACGCCTTTCGGTGCCTCATCGGGGAATAGACGTACTTCAATGATTCCGCGGCTTGTCTCCATGACTGCGTAGAGCCCCGCCTGGTTTTCGCCGCTCATTCCAGGCAAGTCGCGCGTTTCAGCAGCCTTCTTCTCGGCTGAAGAACACGCGATGAACGCGGCCGCGACACCGACTATTAAGCCTCGCCTCACGCACACATCCGATTGATAAGATCCCGCGGGAATCCGAGTTCAATGACCCGGAGGTCCCCGACGTTCTTCTTCGCGTGCTCGGCAAGCAAGCCCCGCTTCGGCAGCCCCAACGTGAACGTTCGTTCCGCAGTTATAAACACACCGCTATGATGACCTGTCTCTCCGTTGAGTCCGGAAGGGATATCGACGGCGATAATGGGCTTACCGGCCTTCATCATTCGCTGAATCATACGATGGACAAAACCAGCGGGTTTTCCACTAGCACCCGTTCCAAGAAGCGCATCAACGATAACAACCGAAGACCGAAGCCTCACATCAAGCTCCACCAGCTCCTCGGAAACTTCATGGACAGAAACTCCTTCGGCGTTGGCCTTATTCAAGTTATCCGCGACTTCCTTCCCATATTTAGTCTGGCGCTTGGGAGGCATAATAAACACGATAACATCGGCTCCTTTCTGCTTTAGGTACCGCGCCGCGACAAGTCCGTCCCCGCCGTTGTTGCCCCGACCGCAGCAAATAGTAATCAACGAACCTTCTACCTCAACACCCTTCTCAACTAAAAATTCCACGACACCTTCAGCCACCCCGCGCCCGGCAACATCCATGAGTGCGTTAGCTGGAATTCCATACTCCTCAATAGCCTTCTTATCGATCTCCGCCATTAAGCGCGGCGTTACAACGGGATAACCGTTGTACTCATCGGGGATCTTCGCTTTCACAGAGAGGCCTTGGCGGCGGCCGCAATCATCATCCAAATCATTCCGCCAAATCCCAAAATCAGGACAGCGGCGATCGTGACGTACGGAGCCGTAAGCGACACGGCCGCTTGCAGCCTGGTAAAGCCATAATTCAGCCGGATAGTCCGAACCTTCACGAGGAAGACAACAAACCCTACAAGAGATACCGCGGCATACGACGGCCAGGGGCTGTCGGGGAAAATGGCGAGTGTAATGAGCGTCGCAGGAAGAGCCAGCGACCACGCCAACTCGCTATACCCCAGCATGACAAACAACGGAATCACACGCCCTTCTCCCCCCAAGCCGTCGGCAAAGAGATGAACGAGTGCCGCCATCAAGAACCCGCTAGCGACGTTCCACACGCAATACATGACAAGTGCGGTGCCGGAAGCGCCGAACACACCTCCGCCGCTTAAGGACTGCGCAAGAAAAAGAGTCGCCGCAGCCGCGCAATGGGCGGCGACACCAAACGCCACGGGAGGACGTTCGGCTGCGGTTTCTGCCGCACGTTCCGGATATTCCAGAAAGTCGTAGAACAACTCTACGCCGTTGGCGGCGGGAATCGGCATCGGATTAATGACTCCAGCGGTATTCAAGCCCCGCATAGCCGAGAATGCCGACCTCACGAAGCAGCGAAATTCGGGGCTCAAGAGCAACATTAAGCTTCATTTCAAGCATCTCGAGAATGCCCGAGATCGATTCGGATTCAGGCAGTAATTCCGGCTCTCCTTCAATTCCCGCGAGCTTTCCCGCAATCGCGACGGCATCATGGAAATCCCCGAGATTATCAATGAGCTTAAACCCCAAGGCCTGCTCCCCGGTAAAAATACGCCCATCGGCATGCGGGCGAACCTCGTCTTTGGACATACCCCGACCATCGGCCACTGCGGTCAAAAACTGCCCGTACGCATTGTCGATAAGCCCCTGAAGGAGTTTGAGCTCCGCGGGCGTCATCGGACGCGACATAGAACCGATATCCTTCATTTTTCCCGATTTGATCGATCCCATTTTAACACCAATCTTGCCAAGCAGACCCTCCACATTCGTCTTGGCAAAAATGACACCGATTGATCCGACAAGGGTCCCTGGATGCGCGACAATCTTATCGCACGCCGCCGCGAGATAATAGCCTCCTGAGGCCGCGACATCACCCAACTGGGCAACGAACTTAATATCCTTCTCGCGCTTAATCCGCTGAATCGCACTGTATATATCCTGCACCGATCCAACGCTGCCGCCCGGTGAGTTGATCGAAAGCACGATTGCCTTTACCTCGGGCTTTTTCGCTAACTTCTCAATCCTTTTTCTCCAGTTGGAAGCCCCCTTCCCCCACTTTCGACCGTCTCCGGCGTGAATCGCGCCGGAGATATTAACCACAGCAACGTACTGCTTATCCTTACCGCTCGAAAGGATCGACTCGGAAATTTTCTTAACCGCCGTCGCGCCGTCAGAAGCCGACTCTCCATCAGCCCCGCCTCTATAGGAACGCCAAAGGAGGGCACCGGACGCCAGCAGCGAAACCGCATAAAGCCCGACAAGAACCCGCACAGCCAATCGACGACGCTTGCGGTTGCCCGCAGGAGGGGCGTCATCCTGAAACGCTGATTCCGGACGCTCGGGTTTCTGATCCGCGCCGGGGTCGGGATCGGGCGAGGGGTCCGGCTCGGGGGTCCATTCTTCGTTCATAGTGCCTTCCGCTTGTCCACAATATCCACAACGCAGTTACGCCCGTTTTCCTTAGCGTGATACAGCGCCTGGTCCGCCTGCTTCACAATCTCGTTCGCCGAACGACCGTCGCGGGGGTAATGGGCGATACCAATCGAAATCGTTACCCCTACATGCTTCATCGCCAACTCAAACGACTCGGCCTCGATGGCGGCACGCACAGCCTCCGCCTTTCTTAAAACACCCTCAGGCTCCGCACGGGGAAGAAGAATCGCAAATTCCTCGCCCCCATACCGGGCAACAAAGTCGGTTTCATACACACTCTCACGTAAAACCGCTCCGACCCGCTGCAATACCGTATCCCCAAAGGGATGTCCATAACTATCATTCAAATTCTTGAACTTGTCTATGTCAAGGATCATCACGCAAAAGGTTGTTTTAAACGTTTGCGCACGAACGAGTTCTTCGGTGATCCTTTCATCAAAAACACCGCGGCGAAACACGCCGGTCAGCCCGTCAATTTGGGATCCTTTTTCCACTTCTTGAAATAGGCGAATACGCTGAAAAGCGAATGATATTTCATCGACAAAAGATTGGGCCTTAGTCAACATTTTTTCAGGATCACGATCCGCGGGGATTCGGGCGTAGAAGTATCCCATTAACTTCTGATTCTCAAAAATTGGAACAGCCACCGCCGGAGCCGTTCCCTCAATCAGATGGGGAACCGTAATTGAGACAGCGCGCTCCTGCAGGTGCCGCTTAACGCTATCCCAAGAACTGCCCAGCCCATTGGGTATGCGCCGCCTGACGAGCGGATGCATATCCTCTTCTTCCGATTCCCCGACGGCATAGATAGCAAAAGCCTCAATCCGGAGGTACTGCTCCACCGCCGCTTCAAGCTTCGGCCGGATATCACCCCAGGTCATCGCCTCGGAAAGACCCTTGATCATTCCATAGAGAGCTAAAACCTCTCTCTGCTCAATCTCGATATCCTTACTACGCGCCTTCGTCCCCTTTAAATTCTCGAAAACGGCCGCTTTTTGAACTTCGCGTTTTTTCAAGCGCTCGGCTAAAACAGCATAGTCCGACAAATCACGGTCAACGGTAAAACGAATATAGAA
>JBFIEP010000268.1:0-4527 GCA_041603335.1 Elusimicrobiota bacterium
CCTTTAAGAAAATCCCTTGAAGGTCTGTTTGTGGAGGAAGCCAAGAAGGGAAACGAAAGGGCGGAACTGCAGTCCGGTTTTTAAAACTTCGATAAGCGATGAACGATGAGAAAAATATTAAGTGTGGCGCATAATACATTTATAGAGGCGATCAGAGACAGGGTTCTCTACAGCCTTGTGCTATTCGCGATACTGATGATAGTGAGCTCACTCGTTTTTGCCAGTATATCGGCCGAGCAGTACAACAAGGTTGTAAAGGATTTGGGACTCACCGCTATTTCCGTAATAGGTATTTTGATTTCCGTATTTCTGGGAATAGGGCTCGTGTACAAGGAAGTGGAGAAAAAAACCCTTTACAATATCTTTTCCAAACCCGTAAAACGGTACGAGTTCATACTTGGGAAATATCTGGGCCTCGGAATAACCCTCTTTGTGATTACAGCCGGGATGGCGCTAATACTTTTTCTGCTGGTCCTGTATATAGAGATAAGATACGAGGGTCTTATCAATTTCTATTACGGCGGACATTTTTACACCGAGTTCTTTAACGCCGTATATTTTCAGTACCTTGAATTCCTCGTAATCATCGGGGTAGCGCTGGTTTTTTCGAGCTTCACCACGCCCGTACTGAGCGCTCTTTTCACTTTTTTCGTCATAGCTATCGGGCGCTTCTCAGGCGATATCAGGCTTTTTGCGGAGGAAATCAAACACCCGGTGACCAAATTTCTCTCGGAGGTCCTATACCGAACAATACCTAATCTTGAGAAATTCGATGTGAGAAGCGAGGCGGTCTACGGAGGGACTATCAACCCGGAACTAATCATACATACAACGGCTTACGCGTTTATATACACACTCGCGCTTCTCATACTCTCCATAATTATATTCGATAGGAAAGAGTTTAAATAAAAATGGCCCGTCATATAGATAAGACATTAATTCTGCTCGGAATATTAGTCCGGTCAATTTTTATTTCGGGAAGTGAGTTCCAAACAGTGAAGCCGTGGCCGTAAAGCCGTTTCTTGATCGTAAACGACCGTTCGTAAACCTGATCCTTCCGGGGGTAATCCACGCAATTTGCCCCGAACTTTCGGCGTAGACCGATCAGGATTTGATCTTCGAGATATTCCTCTCCCGGTGTTGTGATATAGAGAATTTTCACTTGCCGCCTATATGGTCGAAAAGCGCTTTTGGTTTGATTAGTCCGAGCCAATCCTGCCGGTTCTCAGCAAAGTCACTGAATTTTAATTCTTCAAGGGATTTGTTGGGAGGTGCGATGGGCTGTGCCGGTCCCCGTGTGATGATTCCCATGCCGAACTCGCAGTCAAGCGTCGCGCAGCGCAAATCACGGCGCGTAGAGCGGATGTCGAGAACCGTTTTCCAAACGTCCCCGGTCCAGGCTCCTGCGTGGGGCGTCGGCGAGCCCATAGACGCGTCGACGGGATCACAGTCATCAACGATAATGGCTCCGGTTTGACTCAGGCGGACGAGACTGTTGACGAAATCGCGCCGGCTTTGTTCGTAGCTGTGAAAACCGTCGACAAAGGAGACATCGATTGTCCCCGGACCGAGTGAGTCTTTATACTTCGTGAAGAAGGCGTCGCTTTCCATAGAGAAATAGCGGAGCCGGCCGGCCTTTTCCTGGGCGGCGACTAAGCCCGAAGGCGGCACCGGATCGATGCCGAACTTAATAGGGGCGCAGATCCAGTCGAGCGTCAATCCGTCCTGGACACCGATCTCCATATAGGTTTTTGCGTTTGCGAGGGCGATAACGGTTTGGACAATATGACGCTTTTCAGGTTCCGGTCCTGAGAGAATTTCAAGATAATCCGTTAAGGCATCGGGGCGCCGGTCTTGAAGCAGCCGGGAATTCCCTCGTTCCAACAGCAAGTCAGGATCTCCCGGATGGGCCGCGAGCCCTTCATCCGCGACGCGTTCCGCGTCCTTTGGGCGCCCGCTGTCGCGAAGCGCACGGCATAAAAAAATCAGGGTGTAGGGTTTGTCTCCGCCTTCTTCCCGGGCCCGTTCGAGTGTTTTAACGGCCTCTTGGTTGAGGCCGAGCGTGTTGTAGGTCAATCCCAACGCACGGAGCCGGGCGTAACGCCCGGCCTTGTCTTTCAGGCTTTTTTCCAGGTTCTTTGCGGTTTTCGCCGGGTTGCGCAGCATGAGCGCGAGGGCCTTTAATTCCGTTAATTGGGCGAGTGCGTCGGGGTCACCGCGTTTGAATTCTTCCGAATTTTGGAGCGTGTGGGTCGCGGCATCGTACCATCCGCCCCGCCGGGAAATCTGGGATTGTTCGTAGGAGGATCTCATCGAAGTTCGCGAATGAACTCTCGAACGGGATCGTCCAGCACTCGGGCGATCCTTTTAACGCCGAACGCTCCGCGCGCGTTTTGGGGGGCGCTGTCCCAATTTTCTTCGGCAACCGCCTTGGCAACCTCCAACGGCAAAGAGGGGACCGTGCAAAAATCGCGGTAGATGAGCGGAGTGCCGACCGAGCCTGAAAGCGCAGCGGCGGCGGTGGGGAAATAAAACTCTTCTTTCGCATAATCCCCTTCGGGGTCCCCCATCCGGGTCATGGGTCTGATGTCCTCCCGCATGTGGAGGTCGAGAAGCGGCGCCATTTCCTCCATCAGTTCCCGTCGATAGAAGGTCCCTTCATGCGCGGACGCGTAGGCTGCCGCCCCGCCTAGTTTTTCTCTCAGTGACGCGAGGCCGCGGTCGCGCCGTGCGGCGTGGGTATGGTCTCCTTTATCGAACGGGAGAGGAATTTGCTGGCAGCCGGAATCGAAGCGGCGAACAAAGTCCGCTGCCCCCCGGCGTACGTAGAGGTCGTTGCTGGATTCAAGGATGAGGTAATCGAATTCCGCCGCCTCCAGCAGGAACTTGCAGTTGCTGACCATCGCCAGAGGAACGCCCGTCCCGCCCCAATGCGTATCGATATGCTCCGGGTTGATCCGGACAGACGGCATGTTTTTAAAACGGGCGGCGTCGAACCCCCCGCTTTCCAAAAACCGCTTGTTCACATGAAGAGCGATAATGGGGTCGTTTAAAAAACGCTGGAGATTTTTGATCTGATCTTCGACGACGTCAGGCGCTTCGTGGACGAGGAGACTAACCGCGAGCTTGGGGGTTGGTCCGAATTGTTCCGGGATCTTTAATACGGGCGCTCCGGCTTTAAACGCCTTCCGCTCGCGTTTCGGTTTCTTAAGCGCTTCCCAACGCACGAGTACGCTCTCCCGCTTCTTTTTATCCGTCAGCACTTTTTCGGCGCTTTCCCGGGAGGTGCAGGCTGCCTCGATTTCACCGATGTCTGTCAGCGAGCAGTCCAATGTGCGCAGTCTTATCTCATCGTATTTTCCGGATTCAAGAAGTTTGATGAAGCCGGGTAGTTCCGTCCAGAAGGAATTTAAAACCCGGTGGTCGGGATTGAACAGAAGGACATAAGGATAGCTGACCGCTCGTCGGAAAAACGCCAGCGGTTCGTCCTGACGCGGCGGCGGTGGACGGAACACGGTTACCTTGTCCGACGCCGCCGCCGCTGACTTAAGCGGTGCGCGCTTGCATCCCGCGTCGAAAAGAAAAATCTCCGCGACGTGGGGGGAAACAAGTTGCAGCCATTCTTCAAGCCCCGTTCCATCGCCTCTAACGACGGCGCATAGGGAAACTTCATTGTGTCTTTTCATGGGTGAGATTATTTTGGCTCGATAAACGAACCCACCGCGCGCTGTAATTGGGCGGCTGCGATCGTATATTCGTGAATCGCGTTCGATTGATTTACCCGTGCTTGGGTCAGATCCAAATGGCCGCCGAGAATGTCGAGCTGACTGCCTGCCCCGGCTTTGAAGCGAATTTGAACGAGTTTCAGGCTTTCCTCTGCTTGGTCAACCGTCGTTTTTAGAGTTTCGATCAGCTCCGCGCTGCGCAGCAGGGCGGAATGCGCCTGGCGTACCTCCGTGTCGACAAAAAGGGTCTGGCGCTCTATCCCGATTTTAGCCGCTTCCTCCCGTGACTTCGCCTGAGAGATGCGGGCGGTTGTTGAAAAGCCGTCAAAGAGGGACAGGCTCGCCTGGGTTCCTACCGACCATCCTGCATCGGCTTTCGCAAACGGCCGCTTGAATTCATTGCCGTCTGCGGAATAGGATCCGACCAGGGAAACCCTGGGGAGAAAGGCCGCGCGTTCTATTTTGATGTCTTTTGCCGCGGCTTTTGATAGGAGCCGCAGCCGCCGCAGTTCCGGCCGGTTCGCGTGTGCACGGGTGAGGGCGTCTTCGAGCGATAATTCATACTTCGAAAAAATGAGTTTTCCCTCTATTGGGAGCGGTTCGTCTTCCTTCCCTTTTTGCTCGAGGCCGATAACTCGGCGTAATGCTATTTGGGTGTTTCGCAGCGAGTTCTTAGCCCGCAGTAAGGAGGCGCGCCGATTGGCCAACGCCACATCGGAGCGCAGGACATTAACCTTTGGAATCGTTCCCGCTTTCAGCCGTTTTTTTTCGTTTTCGTGCTCCTGGGTCAGCAGTTGCGCCC
>JBFIEP010000269.1:0-4526 GCA_041603335.1 Elusimicrobiota bacterium
CGCGGCCGTTGAAGTGAGCGCGCTTCCAAAAGGAGCAATTTTTGAAATCGAGGCGATAGCCAAGCTTCGATGAGAGGGGCCCTCACTCTCTCGTTGTTCTTGTTGTTGGGGGGATGCGCCTCTTCGCAAGATGGAAGCGCTAAGCTGACAAAGGGAGTTCGTCTAACCCAATACCGCCGCATCGGCGTCATGCCGTTTGCCGGGCGTTCCGGGCAGGGAAAGGAGATCGCAGAAGAACTCGCGAAGGCTTTATTTAAGCTTCGATACAGTGTCGTCTATGGACGTCAGTTGGAAGCGGCGCTTGGACAGTTGGGAATCCGGCGTGGAGATTCGATTGGTGCGCAAACGATGCGGGAATTACGGCGAATGACGCGGGTTGAAGCGATTTTTATTGGATCCGTTGATTGCGGGATTCGCTCCCGTAATCCCCGAGGCAGCGCGGTGCTGTTGGATGCTTCGAATAATCGCGTTTTATTCGAAGTGCGGTTTAAGCCGGAGGGGTGTGGTTCGGAGGATTCGCCGAAGGCTATCACGCGCCAGGTGATCAATGCCATGCGGTCAACGATGACGGGTGAAAGCGAGGACAGCATCGGGGGGATCGGGTTTTGAGCGGTAGAAAAAAGCGGGCTGTTGTCCTCCTTTCGGGGGGGCTCGATTCCGCGACATGTTTGTATTGGGCGAAGGAACAGGGGTATGCCCTGGACGCCTTAACTGTGCATTATGGCCAGCGTCACGACCGGGAACTGCGTTCGGCTCGGCGTTTAGCGAAAATGGCCGGTGCCCGTCTTCATTCGCTCAAGATCGTATTGCCGTGGCTGAATACAAGTTCCCTTGTAAACAGGGGGAAATCCCTTCCGAATCTTCCTCTTTCGAAAATCGGAACAGGCGGCGTCCCATCGACGTATGTTCCGGGGCGCAACACAATTTTTACGGCATTGGGAGTTTCGCTCGCGGACGCGGTTGACGCGGAATGCGTCGTTATAGGAGCTAATGCGCTCGACTATTCGGGATATCCCGATTGCCGCCCGGAGTTTTATCGCGCGTTTTCCAGCGTCGCGCGTCTTGGAACGAAGCGGGGCGCGGAAAAAAAATCGCTCCGAATCAAAACGCCTCTCGTACGGAAGGATAAAGCCGCAATCGTGCGCTTGGCAAAGCGCCTTGGGGTGCCGCTTCGTTGGACCTGGTCCTGCTATCAGGGTGGTAAAAAGGTTTGCGGAACCTGCGACTCCTGTAAGTTGAGAGCGAAAGGGTTTCAAGAGGCACGCATAGAGGATCCGGCGCTTTGAACGCGAATCTAGTGGAAGTATTTTCTTCATTGCAGGGAGAAGGACCCCGCCTAGGGGAGCGGCAGATTTTCGTTCGTTTTGGCAGCTGTAATTTAAGGTGTGATTATTGTGATGAGCCGGATACGATCCCTGCCGGATCGGGAGAGGTGTGGAGTCTCGAGCGCTTGGCATCGGAGCTCGAACGTATGATCGGAGAACGCCCCCATGCCGCAGTTTCGTGGACGGGGGGGGAGCCGCTGCTTCAAACAAAGTTTTTGGCTGCGGCGGTGCCGATGGCCAAGGGTTTGGGACTGGAGAATGTGCTCGAGACGAATGCCGTGATGCCCGAAAAATTAAATGAAGTACGGGCTCTTTTTGACGTGGTGGCGGTTGATCTTAAACTTCCCTCCGCGATTGGATTTTCAGCGTTTACGAAGCATGCTGAATTTTTGAAGGGATTGCCGCCGGGAAGTTATGCAAAGGTTGTTTTGACGGATAATTCTAAACGTGAGGAGTGGGATTCGGTGGTCGATCTTATCGTTGAGAATGCCCCGGATTTACCGCTTTTCCTGCAGCCCGCGACACCGGCTCAATCGCTTCGGGATCCGGGAATAACCATCGGTCCGATACGTTCCGATTTGGCGATGGAGTTTTATCATGAGGCGCGTAAGCGGCTTCCAAGCGTGCGCGTCGTCGGGCAATGGCATCCAGTTTGGGGGGTTCGATGAGCATGGAATCTGGATCTTGTTGGTCGTGCGGACGCCAATTGCCTCCGGGTGCCTATGGCAGAACCGAAACCTGTTCCGGTTGCGACGCTGATACGCGAAGCTGCCGGAATTGCCGCTTTTACGATCCGGGAACGCCCAATGATTGCCGGGAACCGCAGGTCGAAGCGGTGAAAAATAAGGAGTCGGCGAATTTCTGTGAGCTCTTTAAGCCGGGAACGCCTGATGCGGAGAACCCGGGGGAAGGGCGCTGTGCACCGGGTGCAAATGATGCTAAATCTGCTTTTGACGCACTATTTAAAAAGAAGCCCGAGTGATTTTCTCCTGGCTGCGCAACCGCCGGCGCCGGCGGCTTCTCGCTCAACCCTTTTCTGAAAAGTGGAATAAAACCCTTGAGGGACTTCCTTTTTACGCACGGTTAAGCGTGGAGGAGGCAAATAGCCTGCGTGGAATCATTCAAGTATTGGCCGCTGAGAAGATTTGGTCGGGCTGCGGCGGACTCGTATTAACCGATGAGATTGTCGTTTCAATTGCGGCGCAGGCAGGATTGCTTTTGCTCGGGATTCCGCATGATTATTATGAAGGCACTGATGAGATTCTTGTTTACCCGCGTGAATTTTTCGACCCGCGGGAGCAGAAGGATGACGCGGGGATTGTCCACGGCGGAGAAATGCTCCAGGGGCAGGCGCACGTTCGGGGCCCGGTCGTCCTAGCGTGGAATCAGGCCAAGAAGGGAATCGCCCGCGGAAAAGACGGTCACAATGTGGTGCTTCACGAATTTGCGCACCGTTTGGATATGGCTGATGGTTACGCCGACGGCGTTCCGCTTGTTCGTTCTGTTGATGCGTGGGCGGAGTTCATGGAATCGCAGCGGCAAGATCTGCAGCGTATCGTTGAGGCAGGGGGGAAAAGCCTTCTCGATCCTTACGGTGCCGACGATCCCGCTGAGTTTTTCGCGGTGGCGACCGAGTGTTTTTTTGAGAAGGCCGATGATCTTAAGCGTGAGCGCCCGGACCTGTATGCCGCGTTTAAAGAATTTTACGGCCAGGACCCCGGGAAGCCGCAGAAACGCTAAAATCCCTCATTACATAGATCATTCGGAGACATCATGCACTTAATCTCAATTTCCCTCATTTTTTTACTCGGAGCTTTCGCCGATGCGGCGGATGTTAAGCCGAAGCTTGGTGTTGTTCTTGTGGTCGATCAGATGCGGGCTGATTACATGGAACGCTACGCCGATCATGGGTTGGGGCGATTTCTGAAGAAGGGAGCGTACTACGAGAACGCTCGACATGAGCATATCCCCACCTATACTGCAGTCGGCCATTCCGCAATTTCCACTGGACGGTACCCAAAGGATCATGGGATTGTTGGCAATGACATCTATGATCGCAAAACGGGGAAGATAGTCGCCTTTGTTGAAGATGAAGAACTGGGAAAGGGGCCCTTTCGTTTAAATGCTGCGACCTTGGGAGACAAGCTGAAGAAGACTTCCACTAAGTCTATGGTGGTTTCGATTTCGGGGAAGGACCGTGCCGCGATTCTAATGGGTGGAAAAAAAGCTGATGTCGTTCTCTGGTACAGCAAGAAAACGGGCCAATTTAAATCGAGTTCGTATTACGGCAAGCTGCCGGAATGGGTGGAGGCGTGGAACACCGAAAATAAAATCGCCAAGGATCGCCGTAAATCTATTCGTAAGCATCCGCATCTTGATCAATTAACCCTCTCTTTGGCGCGCCGCGCCGTGGAGGTCATGGACCTTGGGGAGGACGATGCTCCGGATTTGTTATTCGTGGGTCTTTCCGCGACTGATTACTTGGGTCACGAGGTTGGGCCGTATGACCCGCTGATGGACACTCAATTGAAAAGTCTCGACCGCGAATTTGGATCGTTTCTCGATTATCTAGATCGCAAGGTAGGGGAGAGTTCCTATGTCGCCGCCTTGTCTTCCGATCACGGCGTTCTTCCGTTGCCGGAAAGCCCCGAAGGAAAGGCGATGGGCGCCCGCCGTGTTTCCTCCAAAGATATCCGTCGCTATTTAGAGTCGAGTCTGCAAACCGAATATGGAATGCCCGCAAGCGGGAAAGAATGGGTATTAGGATGGACCCCCCCGCATGTTTATCTAAATGTAGGTTCTTTGAAAGGGTCTAAGCGAAAAAAAATTGTTCACCGAGCTGCGAACTTGCTGACAGTTCGAGATGAATTTGTATGGGCACATCCCGTGGGGTCCATTCCTTCCAAGGCGGAATATGCGGAATACTTTCGCCGGAGCCTTCCAAGGGGGCGGGCGGGAGATATCGCATTCTTAGTGAAGGCGGGAGTTCTTTTGACGGATTATCCAAAAGGAACAAGTCATGGGACTCCTTACGATTATGACGCAAGGGTCCCCATCGCATTGCTTGGGTTCGGTATTAAGCCAGGACGTCATGGGCGAGACGTGATGGCTGTAGAAATCGCACCGACGCTGGGACATTTGCTCGGCGTGAAGCATAAAGGGCCGATTTTAAAAGAAGCGCTCGCCCGATAGGCCCAAGCA
>JBFIEP010000270.1:0-4515 GCA_041603335.1 Elusimicrobiota bacterium
GACACTCGACACCCGGCAGCTCGAGGCCTACAACCCAAACTGTATCGGCGGTGACGTCACCGGCGGGGTCAACGACCTCGCCCAGATCGTCGCCAGGCCCGTGCTTCGCCTCGACCCGTACACCACACCGGACCGCAGGATCTTTCTGTGCTCGGCATCGACGCCTCCCGGTGGCGGTGTGCACGGGATGTGCGGATACCATGCCGCGCGCGCGGCGATGCGGCGCCGCTACTGAGACGGCTCGCATCGCATCGCCGCTGCGGCAGAAACAGAAATCCGGATGAGACTCGATGCGGCAGCTTCGGCGGAAGAACTCATCGGGATATTGTCGGCCGTACGGGACACCTACCCCGACAACAAAGCGATTCAAAAGCGCATCGTCGCTGAAACACTGCGCGCTCTCACCGGGCCTGTTGCCGCCGACTTCGCAAAAGACTCAGACTCCGATGATCTCTTTGACGAAGCGCTGGAAGCGGTTCGCGAACATGGAACCCAAGAAGAAATCGCATTCTGGAAATCCGTAGAAACCGCGTTGGCCGCCAGCCCCGGAGAAGACGGGAAGGCGATGCGTGCTTTCGTCCGACAGGCCATTTTGAACCGATTCACCGACGCCGTTGAAGAAGCTGAAGAAGCATTTGAATCGAAAGACGCAATGGTCAAGTCGGGTCTTCGTAAAAACACATGGACCCACATTAAAACATTGAAGACCGTTCATTTCGAATCCTTGCTGACGGAAGTCCAGCGCCAAGCCGCAGAAGCACAGAAAAAAGACCCGCTCACCGGAAAGCAGAAGGCTGCCGTTCATGACATCAATTCGATTCTCCCGCTCTTAACCGATATCGGGGAGAAAGCAGGCATCAAATCCGGCAATACTCCGGGAGAACAGGCGGCGCTTAAAACCGCCGGGGTCCTTCACGAAGGCTATATGAAATGGCCGGGACAGACCTTTATCCAGAAGCTGCGTGCAGAGGGCTTAGCCCCTGCAAATCCACGCGGATCATCGATCGATGTTGAAAGCGCCTATCAGGAAAGCTACTCAAAAGAAGAGCTTGTGAAGGTTCGCGACTTCCTCCAACGCGAACTCGACTCGGGTGTTATCCCCAACTACAACAACTCCGCGACATCTCCGATGGGTTCCGAAAAATCCGCTTACCTGGAAGGCGCGATCAAGGAAATCAACGATCTCATCGAAAACTACCCTACAGAGAAGAAACCCGACACACGTAAGATGCACGCCTCGATGGGCCTTGGAATTCTGGCCGCCGCCGGCGGCTTCAGTGAATTTATCTCGGCGCCTGCAGTCATCGTTGTTTTTGCCGCGGCCGCCATTATCTTCGGCTTATGGGCTGTCCGCAGCCTCTTAACAAGCAAGAAGGAAGAAGCCCGCGGAAATGAAATCCAAGGCCGTGCCCGGGAACAACGGGGCCCCTCTGAAGAAGTCCTCGCCCGTGCCAAGCGCCTCGATATCATGGCAGGGCGCCTGGCCACCCGTGTTAACGCCGGGCAATTCCGCTCCCGCTTTGTCGGCTCCAGCGGAGAATCCCGCGAAGGCATCGTTCCCTACACCAATCAGGACGTTCGAAAGATCGACTGGAAGCAAACCGCTAAGCGTGATTCGCTTCAAGTCAGCCGCTACAAGCAGGAAAAGGACATGCCGCTCATGCTGATCGTCGACGTTAGCGACTCGGCTTCCATGGGCCGCAAAGGTGTGGACAAACGGACCATCGTGGAAGATGCCGCCGCCCTTCTCGCACTAACAGCAGCCCATAAGAACATCCCGGTGGGTGCGATATTTTTCTCCGATCGCGTGGAAGGCTTCATCCCGCCCGGTACAGGCAAAAAGGCCGCGCAGCGGATTATAACCCGCATGATGGGTCTCAGCCCGACCGGAAAGGGCACCGATGTCAGCTCCGGAATCGAGTTCCTACAGCGTTCCCTTAAATCCCGCGCGATGGTGGCCGTCATCTCCGACTTCCTTTCTCCTGATTTCTCCGGCCCGCTTGCCAGGATTGCGCGCCGTCACGACGTTCGCGCGATTCGCGCCTTAGACCCGACCGAACTTCAGCCATTGCCGAACGTCGGACTTTTACCCGTGCGCGACGCTGAAACCGGAGAATTGCGTGAAGTGGACACGTCTAACGCACGGTCCCGCTCGGAGCAGGCCTCAAAGATCCGCTCACGCGAAAACAGGCTCGCCGAAACGTTTGAATCAAATCGAGTCCGGCCGATTACCCTTTTCACAGACGGAGATTACGTCACGGACCTCGCTAACGAGTTCCGGAGCAGGAAATAATTAGGAGCGAAACACATGAACATCCTTAAGAAAATTCAATCAAGCCTCGCGACAGTCCTTGCGGGCGCGCTGATCTTTACCACCGTCCAACCGGCGGCAGCACGTTCCATCGGACGCGCGGCCAACACGGGAAAGAGGGCGGTCGTCGTATCCCCCGCCATCATGAATCCTACCGGAGTTGGCGCTGTCATGGGGCTTAACGCGGTCGGTTCCCTCTCGATGGAAGGCACTCTTCCTACGGGACTGAACACAACGCTGCCAACGCTTCAGACCCCGATCGAAGCCGCCAAAATCGCGGAGTCGGTTGTGCCCAGCGCCGTTTCCCCGAAGCTTACGTCGTTTGAAGCTCCGGCGGCAATAAAGCAGGCTCCCACGGGCAAAGCCGCCGATAAGGCCTCTCAGGCAATGAGTGTCGGTCGGAAGACCGTCGCAGCCGACACCAAGGCGCTCAAAACGGAAGTGGGATCGCTTCCCTCCCTGGACGGCGTTTCCATCGGCAACGCCCATGGAACAGGTGCTGTGCTGGAAGCGGCCATGACGCGAAACTCCGCCCGGAAAAACAGCGGAGCGTTGACGGTTCAAGGACTCTTCTCCAACTCCTTGACCGGCAATCTCAATGCCGCCTCCGGTCTAAAGCCCGCCGACATGTCACGCACGAATCGCTCCCGTGCCGCCGCAGTCACCGTGCCGATGACCCGCTCACAAGGCTTGTATGGAATTGCAAATCAAGTAGATCAGGTCCTTGGCTCCTCCAAGGGAATGTTGGCCGTTGGCACCCTCGCGATCGCGACGCTCCTCGCGTTCCAACTCTGGATGCCCGCCATCCTTTCCTCGCTTGGAATGCTCGGAATGTCAGGGATGGTGAGCCGCCGGGACGGTGATAAAACCGACGAAGCGTCCGCGTTCTTAGCCAATCTCGACGCTAACGCAAACGAAGCGATGGCTCCCGAGATTGACCCGGAGTTCCAGGCCGAGGTCGACCGCACATCCGAGCTCTTCACCCGCGTGAAAGCCGAAGTTTCAAAAGTCGTCGTGGGTCAGGAAGAGATGGTCGACTCGATCCTAGTGGCACTCATCGCCCGGGAACACGTCAGCCTCGAAGGACTTCCGGGTGTTGCAAAAACCCTCACGGTTGAAACCATCGCTAAAGCGATCGGTGCCAACTACAAGCGTATTCAGGGAACACCGGACAAAGAACCCTCCGACATCGTAGGTGCCGAGCTCCTTCAGGAGCAGCCCAGCGAAGACGGAAAGTCGGTCGTCCGGAAACTAGTCCACGATAAGGGCCCTGTCTTTGCCAACCTCCTCCTCGTTGACGAAATCAATCGAATGCAGACGAAGACTCAATCCGCACTCCTCGAGGTCATGCAGGAGCGGCAGGTAACGATCGGCAAGGAAACCTACAAGCTTCCCGCGCCGTTTATCCTACTCGCGACCCAGAACCCGATCGAGCAGGAAGGAACCTATCCGCTGGCGGAAGCTCAGGAAGACCGGTTCATGTTCAAGACCATCGTTCCCCAACCCGTAGCGGAAGAACGACGCGAGATCAACCGCCGCATGCGCGTCACCGACAAGCCCAAGGTCGAGGCCGTAGGAACGCTCGAAGAATTCGCCGCCACGACGACTATCGCCGAACGCGTCACGATGGATGAGGGCGTTGCCGACTACATCCAGCGTGTCTTGGACGGTCTGGAAGATCCTTTCCAACTCGGAATCGGAAAGAAGGGTCTCGTTGAGGTCACCCTCACAACCCGCGCGTCGATTCTCTTCGAAAAGACCACCCGCATCCACGCAATGATGCAGGGCCGCACCTACGTCACGCACGAAGACGTCCGCGCGGTCGCCAAACGCATCATGCGCCATCGTGTGAAGCTGTCCTGGGCCGCCGGCGAGGAATACACGCCCGACATGCTGATCGATGAGGTCCTCATGACCGTTCCGATCCGCAAATAAGATCAAATTAAAAGGGCGCCCCTAACGGGGCGCCTTTTTTTTGCGCACTCCCCCAAAAAAGCGGAAAAGCCCTTGAAGGGCTTTTCCTCTTTCCAGCGGATCAAGTCCGCCAAGAGTGCATGTAGGTAGTCCCTTAAACTGCGGATGTCCCTACTACTAGCCTACCCGTCACTCTCCATTTCGTCAAGACCTACGACGTCGGGAAGAAGGCCTTTTTCATAATAAAACAAGGCTAATTTCACCTCTGGGACCAAGGGCCCATACTCCTC
>JBFIEP010000271.1:0-4506 GCA_041603335.1 Elusimicrobiota bacterium
CGCGGGTTTCAAATCCCCAATGAATTTGTCGTCGGTTACGGCCTCGATTTTAATGAGCGGTACCGCAATCTTCCCTACATCGGCATACTCAAGCCGGCGGCGTACGAAGGCCAGGGGGCCTAATTCATGAATCCAGGAAAGCGCAACGCGAAGCAGCTCGTGCTTTGGATGGCAGCCTTTTTGCTGCTGATGATCCTTTTTCAAAACCTTAAGACAACGCAGTATGAAGTTGAAATCCCGTATTCCTCATTTAAGCAGAAACTTCGTGCTGGGGAAATCAGCGAAGTAACCATGCGGCCCGATTTGATTCGGGGTGAGTTCAAAAGGAAAGAGAAGGGCGCCGAGGGGATGGAGACGAATCGATTCCGCACCTTCCCGCTTCCCGATCCTGACCTTGTAAAAGATATGGACGCGAGCAGCCTTTCTGTCTATAAAGGTGAGCAGGACAAGACCTGGGTGACCGCTGTCCTTATTAATCTTGGGTGGATTGTTTTGTTTTTCCTGTTGTGGTGGGTATTTGTGATCCGCCAAGTTCAGATGGGCGGCAAGCAGGCGATGTCGTTTGGAAAATCTAAAGCCAAGCTGCACAATGGCGAAAAGAAGAAGCAGATCAAGTTTAAGGATGTCGCCGGCGTTGATGAAGCAAAAGAAGAGCTCCAGGAAATCGTCGCGTTTCTTAGGGACCCAGCGAAATTCCAGCGTCTCGGCGGAAGAATTCCAAAGGGCGTGCTTCTCCTGGGTCCTCCAGGCACGGGAAAAACCTTGCTTGCCAAGGCGGTTGCAGGCGAAGCCGACGTTCCGTTTTATTCCGCTTCAGGTTCCGAGTTTGTCGAAATGTTTGTCGGCGTCGGTGCGTCTCGCGTTCGGGATTTGTTCGAGCAGGCTAAGAAATCCTCCCCCGCAGTTATCTTTATCGATGAGCTTGATGCGGTGGGCCGTTCCCGTTTTGCCGGTATCGGGGGTGGGCATGATGAGCGGGAGCAAACGCTGAACCAAATCCTGGTAGAGCTGGATGGGTTTGAAGGCAAGGAAGGAGTAATTCTTATTGCCGCAACCAACCGTCCCGATGTGCTTGATCCGGCCTTGCTCCGGCCCGGCCGTTTTGACCGTCATGTTTCGGTGTCTCCACCGGACAAAGTCGGCCGCGAGGCAATTCTCAAAATTCATGCAAAAGGCGTGAAGCTGGGTTCTGAAATCAAGCTGGATGTGATCGCGCGCCGGACGCCTGGATTTGTCGGTGCGGACCTGGCGAACTTGGTTAATGAAGCTGCTTTGCTTGCCGCCCGCCGGGATAGGGATGATGTTTCGATGGCTGAGATGGAAGAGGCGATCGACCGCGTTATGGCAGGGCCGTCGCGCCGGAGCCGGGGAATTTCCGAGAAAGAAAAAAAAGTTATCGCGTACCATGAGTCCGGGCATACCCTTGTTGCCAAGCTCATTCCGGGCACCGACCCGGTCCATAAGGTGTCGATTATTCCACGGGGTCCTGCCTTAGGGTATACCCTTCAGCTGCCGCTTGAGGATACCTATCTAACAACGAAAACAGACATCATGAACCGCCTCTGCGTACTCCTCGGGGGACGAGTCGCGGAAGAAATTGTCTTTGGTGAAATCACAACCGGTGCAACCGACGACCTGAATAAGGCGACTGCGTATGCACGAAAAATGATTATGGAATTCGGAATGAATGACAAGTTGGGTCCGATCGCTTATAAAAAAGAAGCGGGCCAGGTTTTCCTTGGAAGGGATATTGTTGAGGGGGCGGGATTTTCCGAAGCGACTTCCGAGTTGATTGATTCCGAGGTTAAACGCATTCTGGTGGAAACCTACGCGAAGGTTCAGGGAATGCTGGAAAAGAATCGCGAAATTCTCCAAACGATTGCGGAGCGTCTTATCGAAAAGGAAACCCTCGAAAGCGACGAGCTGGACTCGATTCTCGCGGGCGCGGCGGCTTAGGAAATCCGTCATGTCTTCTGCGACTCTTCCGGATATTGCTGCCCATTTGCGGGGGGAGCGGTCCCGGCTCCAGCGGCCTCTTGTGATGGGCATCGTCAACGCGACTCCCGATTCATTTTTTGCGGGAAGCCGTGCGGAAACGGTAGAAAAAGCGATCGCCCTCGGGGAACGTCTCGCGTCTGAAGGGGCTGATATCCTCGACATCGGCGGAGAATCGACCCGGCCAGGGTCTGAAAACGTTCCGGAAACAGAAGAGCTCGCGCGTGTTATCCCCGTTGTCGAAGCGCTATCGGCCAAGGTCGAAATTCCAATTTCAATTGATACCTCGAAGGCCGTTGTCGCCCAAGCGGCTCTCGAATCGGGTGCGACGATTCTCAATGATATCGCCGCATTGCGCGGTTCTCCGGAAATGCCTAAGGTTGCGGCCCGCTTTCCTCTCGTTATTTTGATGCATATGCTTGGAGAGAGTCCGCAGACGATGCAAAACGATCCTCAATACAAGGACGTTGTTTCGGAGATTTCCGGATTCCTCCAAGAACGGATGGCCGTGTTGGGAGCCGGCGCCGAATGTTGGATCGATCCGGGAATTGGGTTTGGAAAAACCGTCGAACAGAACCTGGAGATTTTGCAGGGGCTGGAGGGTTTTGTGAAAACGGCACCTCTTCTTGTGGGAGCCTCCCGGAAATCCTTCATCGGAAAGGTGTTGGGGTCAGAATCCCAACCAATCCCGACCGAGGATCGGCTGGCGGGTTCGCTTGCGGCAGCCTGCCGTGCCGCTTCCGCCGGCGCGATGTGCGTGCGCGTGCATGATGTCAGGGAAACCCTGGATGCCCTGGAAATTTGGAAGCGTTCGATATGACGGCACCGAAACTTTTTGGAACAGACGGTATCCGTGGGATTCCCGGGGAAGATGCATTAACTCCGTCGATGCTGCGCCGCGTGGGTGCTGCTGCCGGGGCCGAGATTTTAAAGGGAATCCATCGAAATGGTTCCCAACCGTTTGCCTTGGTTGGCCGGGATACCCGGCGATCGGGTAAGGATATTTTGAAGTCGGTAGCGCGTGGGTTTGCCGCGGCAGGGCTTCGTTCGGTCGATGTCGGGGTCATTCCCACTCCTGCGGTTGCTTATCTTGCCGCGCGTCGGGGTGCCGCAGCCGGGGTAGTGATTTCGGCGAGTCATAATCCGGCAGAGTTTAATGGAGTGAAATTTTTCCGCCCGGATGGACGCAAGGTCTGTGAGAAGTTCGAACGGGCTGTGGAAAAAGGAGTTGTCGCTTCTAAAGACCCCGGAGCGGGAGCGGTGCCCATTGCTTCGCTCGAGGGGGGCGTTGAGGATTATCTTGATTTTCTAAAGAGCACATTTCCGGCGGATCTTGACCTGACGGGTGTGCGCTTGGTTGTTGATTCCGCAAACGGGTCTGCCGCGCCGATTGCACGGCGTTTGTTCGAGGAGTTGGGGGCCCATGTTTCGTCGCTTGGGGATGCTCCCAACGGAACAAACATCAACAAGAAATGCGGGGCGACCGCACCCGAGGCGATGCAGCGTGAGGTTGTCCGCCGTAAAGCGCACTGCGGTGTCGCTCTTGATGGCGATGCGGACCGTTGTCTGCTAGCCGATGAAAAGGGGCGCCCTCTGGATGGAGATGCGTTGATTCTCCTTTCCGCGCTTGAGCTGCAGCGGGAGGGATTACTGGTGGGAGATGAAGTCGTCCTGACTGTGATGTCTAACCTCGGGATGGTGAAATTTTTGCAGGAAAACGGGATTGGTCGAGTTGAGGTTCCCGTTGGCGACCGCAATGTTACAGATGCACTTATAGCAGAGGATCTCGTGCTGGGCGGAGAAAATTCCGGACACGTCGTTTTTCGGCGATTTTCCCAGACCGGAGACGGCTTATTAACGGCGCTCCAAACACTTGCCGCTTGGCAGCGCCGGGGAGGACCTTTGAGTCGGGTGCGAGGGCTTTATCGTCCCTTTCCTCAAATCCTTCGGAACGTTCGTATCGCTAAGCGTGTCCCATTGGAAGATCTGAAGGAATTTTCACGCGCCGTGCGGCGTGCGGAAAAGGATTTGAAGGATTCGGGCCGTGTTTTCGTAAGATATTCGGGAACCGAGCCGGTTTTGCGGATTTTGGCCGAGGCGCCGGATGCTGCCCTGGTACGCCGCATAACCGAAGATCTCGGAAAAGTTTTTCAGCGCGAAGCGCGCATGCTGCATAAAGAGGTTTGACACCATGGCTATTAAGCTCGGAGTAAATATCGATCACGTCGCGACTCTTAGACAGGCTCGTCGTGAAATGGATCCGGATCCTTTGGTTGCTGCTCGCGTTGCGCGGCAAGCGGGTGCCGACCTTATTGTGTGTCACCTGCGGGCCGACCGCCGGCATATTCAGGAAGAGGATTTAAAGGGACTGCGGAAGGTTGTTAAATCCGGAATGCACGTCGAATTATCGAGTGCGCCCGAGATGATCCGCATCGGTGCAAAGATTAAACCGGATTGGGTTTGCATCGTTCCCGAGACGGCTAATGAGATAACGACCGAAGGGGGGCTTTC
>JBFIEP010000272.1:0-4490 GCA_041603335.1 Elusimicrobiota bacterium
GCTAAGGTGGAGGCCGCCCGGATTGAAGCGGCCCGTGAACGCCATCCCCTTGAAATTAGATTTTGGCAGCGTCTGGAAGAGGATCTCGTGTCTCTCGCAACCTGGCGGCTGGGTCTATTGGATGTCCTTCGCCATGCCCGCGGGTACCCGCAGATTTTCCCCCCGAAGCCTGTTGCACGGACGGACTTATTCGTGGAATATGCCGATTCAGCCCGCGAGGCGTGGCTGCGCGGGCTCGATTTCTTGTTGGGGATCGATACTATTTTATCTCGCTATTCGGAATTTTCAGTTCTTAACGTTCCTGAAGAGAGGCGGGCGGCATTTGCCTTGGCCTTTGCAGCGGCGGCTATTGAAACGCGATTCGCCCGGGAATGGGCTCCCTATGCCGCACGGGATAAAAATCTTCTAGAGATTTTCAACAAAGAAGCGCCTTCGTTGGGAGTGCCCGCAGGGTCGTGGAGTCGTCTTGAAACGGCGCGGTTAGGTCCTGAAGGGCTGCGCTCTTCTTCTTATGCAGTTTCCTATTATCGTTCCATCGGTGGAAGTGCGGTTCTTAAACGCGTCTTGGGGCGACGGGGTCGGAGCTGGGGGCGTTCGCGTTCCCAGGATTTAGCGGCCGCGCCGAAGGCTGCAAAACGGCGCCGGAAGGCAAAGCGGTCCCGTGATGCGATGGAGGCCGGTTTGTTGAGGCCGGTCTTTAAAACCGTTGTGCAGACGGTTCCTTTCGATAAAAGCATTGAGGCCCCCGAATTTGTGAAAAAGCCGTTGGTGCCTCCCGTTGATCGCAATGCCATTGTCACGGTTAGTTCGCAAGTCATTTATGGAATTGAGACAGTCCGTTATTGGTTGGATATGGATGTATCTAAGGGGAGGCGCCCGCCTGTTCTGATTGATACCCGTGATATTAAACTGGCGAAGGCGCGTCTTCTCCCGGGTGATATTCTTCTTGCAAGGCGCGAGAGGCACCTTGAGACAATGGGTGACGGCGGCTATTGGCAGGTGGCGGGCTTGTTTGTCGGTGACGAAAAGCAGCGAGCGAAATTTTTTGGCGGAGCTTCGTTTAACGAAATAATGAGAACCCGCTTCCCAGAAGGTTATCGCATGCACGCCGAGGGAGGGGGATCTGTTTTGACCGCGAGTCGGGCGGGTGTTGGGTTTCTCCCATTCGATCGTTTTGCTTCGGCAGATCGATTCGCGGCATTGCGGACCCGGCTTGATCCGAACGCCCTCGCCGAGGTTATTGAGCGTGGTTTTTCTTTCGCAGGGCGTCAGTTCGATCCCTGGGAGGATGCCGCGTCGTCCGATCGTCTTGGGAGGGCGGAGCTGCTCTCCCGCTCATTTGAAAAATCCGCTGGAGAATTTATTCCCCAAGAGGCGGTACTGGGCCGCCAAATCGTTTCTGTGAATTCAATTGCACGGCGTTTCGACTCTTCATTTGGAACCCCGGCGGCATCCCTAGATTTAATTTTGTTTCTCGACGCGAACGAATCCCGCCATCGGGCATGGATCGCGACCGTTGAAGAATTTCGAAGTTCATGGCGCCGTTCGAAATGGACGCTTGCTAAGGAGATAGACTGATGAGAAATAGATCCCGAAACCGCCGCCGAAATCGCGGAAACCGTCCGGGGGGAAACTCCACCCAAAGCGGAAATACAAACCAAAGCCAGGGGAATCAACCGCCCAATGGTAATCGCGCTGATGGGAACATTGCAAAACCATCATCGGGACAAGGCGGCGGCGCTGGGGGAGGCTCCGGTGCAGGCGGTGTTGGCGGCGGACGTAAAGGGGGCGGTGCCGGACGTAATCGTAACCGTAACCGCAATCGGGGTGGACGTCGCGGACGGCAGCAGCAGCAGCAGGTTCCTTTAAAGCGCACTCCAGCCGAGGTTGAATTTCTAAATAAAACACCGATTACGCCCAATGAATGGATTCAGCTTGAAAAAGGATCCAGCGAGGCGTCAATGCGGGTGTTTGATCTGCTCTGTCCCGTTGGAAAAGGAACTCGCGGTTTGATCGTATCTCCTCCTAAGGTTGGGAAAACAACAATCCTCAAGCAGATCTGCAACGCGGTTGAGAAGGCCGAGCCCGAGATGCGGGTTTTATGCGTTCTTATTGACGAGCGGCCTGAAGAGGTGACGGATTTTCGACGTGCCGTCAGCGCTGAAATTTTCGCTTCTTCAAGCGATTCGGGATATCAGGAACATATCAAGATGGCTAAGCGGGTTTACCTTGAGGCGGTCGAGACGGCGGCGGCTGGAAAGGACGTTATCATCGTCCTTGACTCGCTGACGCGTCTGGCGCGTGCATTTAATACGGCAGCGACCGGAACTAAAACTCTTTCCGGAGGATTGGATTCCAACGCGATGGAGTGGCCCCGGCGCTTCTTCGGAGCGGCACGAAAGCTGGAGGAGGGCGGTTCAATTACGATTCTCGCTACGATCCTCGTCGATACGAATAGCCGCATGGATGAAGTGATCTTTCAGGAATTTAAAGGGACTGGAAATATGGAGTTTGTGTTATCCCGGCAGGCCGCCGAGATGAGGATGTTCCCTGCGGTCCATGTCAAAAATTCAGGGACACGGCGGGAAGAATTACTGCTGCCCAAAGATTCTCTGGAAAAGGCCTGGCTCCTTCGGCGCAAGTTGGCGAATGCGTCGGATATGGAAGCGACAAAGACTGTTTTGGAGCTCATTAAAAAAAATAAGACAAACGAAAAGCTGCTGGACGGAATTCAAGGAAGTCTGTGAAGCGATTCGCTGTACTGTTAACGGGACTCTTGTCGGTTGCCGCGGTTTTTGCGGCTGCCGGTGATGACGCGCTTTCGCGTCTTTCGGCGGATGAGTCTCCTGAGGCAGGGCAGCGGTTGACAAAATTGTACCACGCGACAAAAGATCCCGACCAACGCATTTGGCTCGTGCAGGCGCTTGCCTTGAGGCTAAAGGATTATTCCGATTCGACGGCATTGGATCCTTTGCTGCATGCGGCGCAGGAGAAGGACCCGGGAGTACGCGGGACGGCGCTGCGTGCCCTCACTGTTTTTGATTTATTGTCGCGTGAGGATATCGGGGCCCAGCAGCTCGCAAAAATAGAAACCGTTGCAAAGCTCGGCATTGATAGCCCGAACGGTTCCGTGAGGGATGCGGCCGCGGAGCTGGAGCGTTCGCTAAAGTTTTTTAAGAATCCGAATGCCCGCGATACGCCGCCTCCACCCGTTGAGGGGGAGTCTGAGAGATTTGGTTTTTGGAAGGGAGCTGCAGGTCTGCTGAAGTGGGTTTGGATTTTTTTATTTCCGTTTGTGGGCGGGCTCTGGGTATGGGGGGGCGCTCCGGTTTTTGATTATGACGGGCGAGAGGGCCGCTTTTCTGCAGCCTCTTTTTCTGCTCTGTCGGATCAATACCTATTTCTCGGACTCTGCGGATTCGTTTGGATGAATCTTGCCGCGCTCGTCGGTGGATTCGGCTTTTACGCGCTGGCGGAAATTCTCGGACGTCCCCTCTATTCCGCTCCCGGCAGTTGGGTCGCGTTTTATTTATCGGCGGGATTTTGCACTTTTCTGCCGGCATCGCTTGCGGCGGCCGGATTTGCCCGACGTCCGGCGGGAAGCCTTTTTATGAGTGCGTTGCATTCCCTCCCCTGGGCCTTTGTTTTTGCTTTTTTCGCGCTTACGGTTTTCGCACCTCTTGAAATTTTCTATCGGTTGTTTTTCAAGCGATCTGAGCGAAGAATGTCAGAATCCAGCGGGCTGTCGGTTTTGTTGGGTATATTGGACGCCGGATCGTTTCGCAGTTCGCATCTTGCAGCGGCTATCGCAGCGCGGGAGGGACGCGGCGTGTGGCCTGCGCTGGAAAAAGCGCAAAAGTTTATTGCCGAGGAAGGTGAGCGTAGGGATTTCGGCCTTTCGGGATTTGACGCACGCTTTGTTCTATTGTGTGCAACCCCTGCCATGGCGCTTCTTTGCTCCTTGGTTGCCAAAGGAATGCCGGTGCGGTGGCATGTGGGATGGCCTGTCATCCTCCTCGGGTGTGCTGTTTGGGCTTGGGGCGTGTTATCCATTGTTTTGTTTGCGCTGCTTCAAACGCTCTCGGGCGTCGATGCCGCCGCGCGTGTTGTTCGCTCTGGTGGAGGCGGGCTTCCGGGATCATTTAAAGAACTTGAGGCGGAATACGAAAGAGAGGTTGATGATGAAGGCTAGCGAAAAAACGGCAATTGCTACGGAAAAGGCACCTGCAGCGATTGGACCGTATTCCCAAGCGATTGAGTGCGGAGATTTCCTGTTTTGTTCCGGTCAAATTGCGCTCGACCCTGAATCGGGAAAGATGGTCGAAGGCGGTATTGAGGCGCAGACGCGAAGGGCATTAGAAAATTTAAAGTCAGTTTTGGAAGCTGCCGGGTTGTCCTTTGCCGATGTTGTGAAGACGAGTGTTTTTATGACGAATCTGGGTGAGTTTTCAGAAATGAACGCGATCTATGCCGAGTTTTTTGATGCTCCC
>JBFIEP010000273.1:0-4486 GCA_041603335.1 Elusimicrobiota bacterium
CCCTCTTCCTCGATCTGGCTGTAATGCACGAAGCAATCGCGCGAGCCGTCGTCAGGCGTGACGAATCCGAATCCCTTCTGGTCGTTGAACCACTTTACTTTTCCTGTAGGCATCTACTATCTCCTTCTTTGTCACTCACCGGCTGTACGGACAGTCTGTGAGACGGATTTGAGCTGTTTGGGGCAAAACCCCGAACAATCAGAGTATACCACAGGAAATCCAAATAATGTCGCGCATGTGTTATTACGTGTTATCTTTTCACATTATGTATGATAATCCTCTCGGAGGAGCCTATGCAAAAGCAAGAAGAACTGACCCCGCGGGCGATTGGCCTCGGTATCCTACTTTCGGTTGTTATGGCTGCAGCAAACGTCTATTTAGGCCTAAAGGCCGGAATGACGGTCTCAGCCTCCATCCCGGCAGCTGTCATGTCGATGGGTATTTTGCGCATGATGCTGCGAAAGGGTTCGATTCTCGAGAGCAACCTGGTTCAGACCGCAGCCTCCGCGGGAGAGTCCCTGGCGGCCGGGATCATCTTTACGATGCCCGCACTCGTGATTGCGGGTGTTTGGCAGACCTTCGATTTTTGGGTGACCTCCCTCATAGCGCTGACCGGTGGTTTGCTCGGTATCTTGTTTATGATCCCGATGCGCAAGGTATTTGTGGTTGATAGTCCGGAATTGGCTTTCCCGGAAGGGGTTGCCTGCGCCGAGGTTCTTAAATCGGGAGAGCACGGAAACGAAACCGGTGCGGTTCTCGTATTTCAGGCCATTGTTGTCGGCGGACTCTTTAAATTTTTTGGTTCCTTCGTCGGCCTGCTAAAGAGTTCGATCGAATGGGCGGCGATGATGTCGAGTCGCGTCTTTTTTGTGGGATGTGATATTTCTCCCGCGCTCGTGGCTGTCGGATATATCGTGGAGCTCGAGATTGCGGTATTGATCTTCACCGGTGGTGCGGCGGCCTGGTTGATAGGCATTCCGCTCTTAGGCGGTGGTGAGGGCGATCCTATCGGAGCGGGCTGGAAGCTCTGGAGTACGCAGATCCGGTATATCGGTGTTGGCGCGATGATTATCGGTGGAGTTGATTCCATCTTTAAGGTTCGCAAGGGTCTCGTCATGGCGGTTAAAGAGCTTAAGAACGCGTTTAAGCGCGGTCATGGAAAGGATCTCCCCAAGACCGAGAAGAACCTGGACGGAAATGTAATCCTCCTGCTGACGGCGGTTTGCATCGTCTTTATTTCGGGGATTTATTTCTATGTGACCCAAAGCGTCGGTCAGACCATCCTTGCTGCCAGCTGCATGATCGTTCTTTCCTTCTTCTTCACGGCGGTGGCCAGCTATATCGTCGGTTTGGTCGGCAACTCGAATAGTCCTGTTTCGGGAATGACGATCACGGCCGTACTCGCAACGGGTGGTTTACTCTACTTGATGGGCTACAGCGGTTCAGGGGGCGTCCTAGCGACTCTATGCGTCGCGGGTGTTGTTTGCTGCGTGGCATGTACCTCGGGCGACGTTTGCAACGATCTGAAGACCGGGCATTTGGTGGGAGCCTCTCCGCGCAATCAGCAGATTATGCAGATCCTGGGCGTGAGTGTCGCGGCATTTGTCTTGGCGCCGGTTCTTATTGCGATGCATGAGGGATCGATCCTTACCGGCGGAACGGGTATTGGAGGGGCGGACTATCCCGCGCCTCAGGCGAATCTCTTCGCGAGTCTCACGAAGGGCTTCTTTATGGGTGGGGATTTGCCGTGGGACATGGTTGTCATCGGCGTGATTGTCGGCTTGATGATTTTGATGGTGGATAAGGCGTTGGGCAAGAATGGAAAGAGCGCTGGCCTGCATCTTATGCCGGTAGCGGTCGGAATCTATCTTCCGTTTGGTCTTTCGGTTCCGATTTTAATCGGCGGCTTGATTGCGTACTTCGTGAAGAAAAATTCCGGAAGCAAAGGCGATGCGAATCAAAAGCGCGGTGTTTTGGTTGCGTCGGGCATCATCGCCGGTGAGTCGTTGGTGGGCGTTGGGTTGGCCGTCTTGGCTTACTTCGGAATCGCGTCGATGAAGTTGGGGGCGGCGATTCCCGGGCATACCGCAGATTTGATGTCTGCCGGTGCATTGGGTCTCGTCTGTATTCTTTTCTACCGGTGGTCCTTTAAAAAGTAATTCGACCTAAGTTGAGTTGAATCAATGAGCGCGGGATTGGTTTTAGAATCAATCCCGCGCTTTGAGTTATGTCATCAAAGGACCCATGGTTCAAATGGGACTATAGTCTTGCAAGGCGGTGAGAGCAAAAGCCCCCTTAGCGGACTGGAGCAAAAAGATGACCCAACTACTTTCGATCATAACCATGAGCCTTAACCTAAATGTCGCCCCCGCTGCAGCGCAGTTTCAGACCTGTCAGTGGCCCAATACCTGTGTCGCGGCCGTAACGGTCGAAGTTGAGCCGGTCGCCCAGTTTCAGACCTGCCAGTGGCCCAATACCTGCGTGACCGAAGTTGAGCCGGTCGCCCAGTTTCAGACCTGCCAGTGGCCCAATACCTGCGTAACGACCGAAGAGGCCCCGAAAGCCGAGGAGTTTGTAGCGGAAAATGACGTCGAAATCTGCGTCTGGCCCCGCAAATGTGGAAAAAAGGCCGAGACTCCCAAGGTTCAGGAGCTCGTTGCCGGAGATGATTACGAGATCTGCGTTTGGCCCCGCAAGTGTTCCGGACGTGAAGCCCAGCTCTAAGAAGTCTCGATTTAACCTCGCAAAAGCCGACCCCCTATCCTCTTCCCCGTCGGGAAAGGTGGGGGGTCTTGATTTAGATCAATGACCATTGCCAACGTCATAAATCAACTTATTTTATTGACCAATCTCATCAAAGGGTCCCGGGTTGGACTGGTACTATAGACCTACAAGAAAGTTAGGCCGGACCCAGAGAGAGATAAGACCAATGACCCAAATCTTCCAAATCGTCGCACTCACCTTCAACCTAAACGCCGCTCCGGCACAGGCTCAGATCCAGACCTGCCAGTGGCCCAACACCTGCATCGAGCAAGTTGCTCCTCAGGCTACCGAAACGGAAGACAAGGATTTTACGATCTGCACGATTCCCAACAAATGCTCGGGAAAGGCCGAAATTAAAGAAGACGTCGTTGCCGAGACCTACAAGCCCTGCAAATGGCCGAATTGCTCTAAGAAGCCGGTTAAGGAAGAGACCAAAAACGACTTTGGAATTTGCTCGTGGCCTAATAAATGCAACGGAATGCTGGGACTCAAAGAAAAGATTTGACGTAAACCACCACCAATAACACCACCACCATCAGAACCTCGACCTTCAAGGGTCGGGGTTCTTTTTTGTTTTACTTCAATCTAACAGACCGATGGCCCCCTGCGGGGCGGGGTTTTTTCAGGTATGATTAGGGATGCTTGTGCCGATGTTGTTTTTTGTATTCTCGGTAATGGCTCAGGATACGCCTCCACCGGAACCCAAGGTCCCGCCGGGTTGGGCCTCAGGGGCGCGCGCGAAAATGGTCCGTACGATCCGCCGTTACAAGAGGTATCCCGTAACGGATAGTGCAGTGCTGCGGGTTATGGGCCGGGTTCCGCGGCATGAGTTTGTGCCTGAAGGGGTGATGCGTTTGGCGTATCAGGATCGTCCCTTGCCCATTGGCTGGGATCAAACTATTTCTCAACCCTACATCGTTGCCGTCATGACCCAGCTTCTTGAACTTAAAAAGGGCGATAAGGTTCTTGAGATCGGGACGGGCTCGGGTTATCAAGCGGCTGTTCTGGCGGAGATGGGGGCGAGGGTCTATTCGATTGAAATAGTTAAAGCATTGGCGCGTTCCGCCGAGCGCACCCTGGACCGGCTTGGTTATGAGAACGTACGCGTGAAGGCCGGTGACGGGTATCAGGGATGGCCGCGCGCTGCGCCGTTTGACGCTGTGATTGTGACGTGTTCTCCCGACCATATTCCCGAAAAGCTGAAAGAACAACTAAAGGTAGGCGGGAGGATGGTGATACCGGTGGGCGCGGATCAAAAGCTTGTTGTTGTGACGAAGACCGAGGATGGGTTTAAGGTTCGGGAAGTGATGGGTGTTCGCTTCGTGCCGATGGTCGGGGAGGCGGAAAAGCGGATTATCGGCGGGGAAGCGGTTCAGCCCAGCAAGTCTTGGGATATCGACGATCCCCGGGATCGTTCGGACCGTTAGCGTTTAATTATTCCAGGAGAAGCCCGCCCCAGAGTAATCCCGCAAACGCTCCGATTAAGACCGGGTCGACGAAAAGCAGGATGATGCCGAAGGCGAGCCCGACAACAAATCCGTTGTTTTCAAGAAGGAGAACACGACGGGCATCCCGGAGATCTAGACTCTGCTGCGCGATAAAGCGCCCCGCAAAGATACCGGCAAGAGTTCCGGCGGAAAGTCCTGCCAATGCCGCCGGAAGCGTGAAGGAGTATGCCGAGAGAATGCCTGCTGCTGTGACCGTCCCGAGTCCGGCCGCGAAG
>JBFIEP010000274.1:0-4482 GCA_041603335.1 Elusimicrobiota bacterium
AACGCGAACCGTGGGTTTGTGGTGTAAGCGTTATGCCTCGGATGCGGCTCCTTTTCTTTCGGCCTGGGACCGACTCCATGCCTGCGACCCCTTTTGGGAATCTTCCCCGGGATCCGGGAAAGGCGAATTTTCCGCTTTTTTTCAAACCCTCTCTGAAATAAGTTCCGCCAAATATGATGCCGCAGTTATCGTGAACACTCGATGGAAGGTCGCGGCGGCGGTTCGTTGGGCGGGGGTTCCCGAGCGTGTCGGCTTTCATCAGCGTGGGAGCGGGCCATGGCTGACCCGTGTCCTGCAAAAGGAGGACCGATCCCGCGAGGTTCTAAATGAATGGTCCCGCCTGCTTACCCCTTTTTTTCCTGTTGAAACCAGTTTGATCCCGACGCTGCGTGTCCCGGCCTCGCACGCGAACCGGTTTCGTGAGATAAAGCAAACTTTTTCCGGGGCCAGAGCAGCCGTTTTGCATCCTTCCGCCGGCGATACCCGTCGTTGTGCACCGACTTCTTTTTGGCGTGATCTGTCGCACGGACTTTCCGATGCCGGATGTGCCATCGCTTGGATCGGTCGTGCCGATGAGCTTGAACCTATTCGAAGCGCCCTGGGGGCTGCGGCCGAGCGTCATCATTGGATTGATAAATTAGGATCCGGCAGTCTCCAGGATGCTTTCCTGATGATTTCCGCAGCTTCGCTTTTTATTGGTCATGATTCGGGTCCCTTGCACGCGGCGGCAGCGTTTGGCGTCCCTTCAATAGGACTTTATTTGCCGGGCGACTGGCCGCGCGCTCGCCCCACAGGTCCGGGACCGATACGCGTCTTTCGAAGAAAAACCCCCACTGAGTTGGATTCTCTCGAGGTTGTGCGTGAAGCACGGGTTTTAATTGATGCGGCCGAGCTGCCTGCATGAAAATCGGCCTAGTAATCAGAAGTCTTTCTGAAGATTCGCCGTTTTCGCGTTGGATATTTTCTCTGATAAAGGCGGCTGCCAAGCGCGGTGATGAAGTTCATGTGATCGCTGAAAGTGTTTCTGCGGGGAAGGTTTCCGCTGCGGGCGGGCAGACCCATATTGTGGAAAAAAGTCGATGGGGCGGTGCCTTGGGACGCTGGGTATTCGACCGACGCGTGAAAAAGGAGTTGAAGGCGGAACCGTTGCAGCTGATTATATCGGCGGAGGATATCCCGGAAACCCCGGGACCGGATGCCGGCGATGCTGAATTGGATAATCGGGCAATTGCTTTTTGGAGCACAGTGGCATGACTTCTGAATTAAGCCCGGATGCGGCAAAACGCGTAGCGGTATTGGTTTCGGCAGCGGAAAAAAACCTGATTGATCCTTTTAAGGAAATCGATTGGAGTGTTCCGATTGATGATTCAAAGTACCACCTCCCCCCGAGATTACTTCCGCTGTATGAAACCCCGCTTTGGCAGTTAATGACGGAAGCGAATCGTCGTGAGTATTCGCGGCATGAGGCATCTGCACAATTTGCGTCCGGGATCTGGTTTGAGAATATTTTAATCAACGCCTTAATGCGGCATCTGTACCATCTTCCCGCGACCGACCCGCTGCATCGTTTTTTGTTAACCGAGGTCGGAGAAGAAACCCGCCATTCGGCGATGTTTGGGGAATATATCCGGCGTTCCGGGACCCCGGCCTATGCCCCTTCTCTATGGCTGCGGCTGCAGGGTGGGTTCATGAAGCTGACGGCGAACCGGGCTGCCTTTTACTTAACGATCCTTGCCGCCGAATCGATCCTGGACCATGTAAATCGGTATACGACGCAGCAGAAAGATCTTCATCCTATCTATTGGAAGATTATCCGGATCCATCTTGTCGAAGAAGAACGCCATATTTCATTCGCCAAGGAGTACCTCACTTCCGTGTGGCCGGGGTTGAATATAATTTCCAAATTGTGGGCGAAATTTTATTCCCCGCTGATTGTCTACACGATTGTCCAAGCCAGTGTTTGCGAAGAGGTTTATATAAAACTCGGGATGTTGGATGGATATAAGCAGGCTTGGGAGAATCCGATCCGCCGCCGGGCGGTTATAGCTGCGTTGAAGCCGTATGTCGAGTTTCTTGAGAAGATCGGCGTGGTCGACTTTTCATCACGCTGGCTGTGGCGGTTTTTTGGATTAGCAGCCTAGTCTTTTGTCGCCAGAATCTGCTTTATAATCGACCAGGGTCCATCCACGACAGACCCATAGGTTAAAAATAGATGCCATGCCCTCTCGATTGTCGGCGTGATTAAAGGACGCGTTTCATCAAGGTTGTCCACGTAGCGCTTATACCAATGGCGAAGGGTTTTCGCATAGTGACCATACTTAAAACGAATATCGTGGATGCGAAAGCCGACTTCTTCCATCACTTTAATATGCTCGTGGACGGGGAATTGGTAGTGATCCGGGAATACATACTTCTGTGAAAAGGTCCCGGAGATGGTTGTGTAGTTCGTTACAGAGGATTTGATCGCGGGCGGGACGATTCCGTGCATCCAAAACTTCCCGCCGCTTTTGAGCATTCCGTAAATGTGCCTGTAGTAGCGATAGATCTCCGAACGGTCGAGATGCGACACCATCCCGCAGGTATAAATCTTGTCGAATTGTCCATCGGTGGGTAGTTCGTAATAATGCGCCAGCCGCATCGATTTTGAAAATCCCTCCTCAACCTGGTTTTTAGAGAGCGTAATCCCCAAGGCGTCTTTGACCCCGAATTCTGTTTCCGCCAGGTTAACCATGTAGCCGTATCCGCACCCTACATCGATAAATTTATCGGTGGGCTGAAGGTCCAGGGCGGTTGCGGCTTGATGAAATTTTCTGTGTTGTGCACCGTCGAGTGACTCATCCTCCGGGAAAGCGATGTTTTCCGCATCATTCCACATAGCACAGGAATAGGCCTTCGTGCGTTTGTCTAGGTAGGAAAGAATAAACTCGTTGGGAAGATCGTAATGGGAGGAGACAGCGATGAGTTTCCTGCGGATGGTTGATGGGAATAGGGTTGTCCCAACATAACGGATCTTGCGAAGGAAGTCGACGGTCCAGTCGTCATGATTCGCCACGTGCATGCGCAGCCCGACAAATCCGTAGATGTCGCCGCAAAGGTCGGCGCGTCCCTCTACGTAGTGATCAAGAAAACCCGCGATGTCGCACCACGCGAGGTGCCGTAAAGGTGCGGCCTCGTGGAAATTGATCCACGTTCGTTCTTCACCATGACCGAAGGAACGACTTTCTCCATTGAAGGAGAGGCGGACTTTCCAAGGAACTTCCGGAAAGATTCCTGCCATGGTGTCCCGGGCTTTATCTAGAAGTGACATTATCGATATCGTATTAAAGGTAGATGCTTCTTCGCTCGGCGTCAAGTTCCATCGTCCCGCGGCGCCAGAGCGTCCCTAAGGCCATTACGATGACAAAAAGGGAAATCCATTGTGAAGGCGACAGGGTCGCCGCAAGAAACGCCCCTCTGTCATCCCCCCGGAAAAATTCGATCATGAAGCGAATCATTCCATAGCTGCCGAGAAACGTAAAGAATGCGGTCCCATAGCGGTAACGGGTTTTCTCGATCCCGGGGATGACGTGAAATACCAGGAATAAAGCGAGGGCCAATTCCGCGCCTGACTCGTAAAGTTGGGTTGGATGCAGGGCGACGCCGAGCAACGGCTCGGCAACGTTGCACGCCGGATGCGTGAATGTTATTCCCCAGGGGAGATCGGTGGGACGTCCATGGCAGCAGCCTTGTGCCAGGCATCCAAGCCTGCCGATCCAATGCCCGAGAGGAAGGGCGGTAACGATATAATCGGCGACCGGAAGATAGGCGCGTTTCTTTTCACGATTTCGATTATGCCATTGCTGATAGACCCAGCCCGAAAAAATCGAGCCAAGCACTGCAAACCAGAATACCCAACCGCTCCGGTAGTTAAGAAGGACATGCCATGGATCCTGCCGGAACCACGACCATTCGACGAGGATATAGCCGAACTTCCCGCCTACGACGGCCCCGAAGACGACTGCGTAAACAAGGCACCAAAAATCGGATGGGGTCTCTTCGGGAGCGACGACATCTTTGCGCCTGATCCATAGCCAAAGAATCCCTAGGGTGGTCCCAAAAACGACTAAGAACCCGTAGGGCTCAAACCGCATGAAGCCTAGATTTATATACGGAAGCATCCCCGTTAGGATAACAGGGTTTTGCCGAACCAGCCAGAACCGCTAGGATAGTCCTAATGGCTATGGATCCTGAACCAAAAACGGAAGATGAGAAAGCCGAGTACGAAGCACGGCAAGCGATGCGAAGGATGATGCGCAAGGGCGGAATTTTTTTCTGCATGATCTTTTTCGTAGGCATCGTATTTATGGGAACGTTGAGCAGCGTTTTGTCGCGGGGAATGACCCAAGGCGCGATGCTTGCACCGATCGGAATCTATTTGTTTTTTGGTTTGGCGTTGACGCGTCGGGGACGTTGGGATTTGTCCTTATTATGTCTCTTTGGCTT
>JBFIEP010000275.1:0-4454 GCA_041603335.1 Elusimicrobiota bacterium
CAAAGGGAAAAACGTTCTTATTCCGCGGGCGGAGACCGCGCGGGAGGTGCTCCCGAAAGCCCTTAGAAAAAGAGGGCTTAAAGTGACCATCGCGCCCGTCTACCGGACGGTTGGAGATAAGCAAGGTCTGACGAAATTAAAAAGTGCCCGGGACTGGATTGCCTTTACCTCCGGATCAACGGTGCGCCACGCACACGCGGCGCTTGGAGCGAAACGGTTCGCCTCGCTTCATGCCGCCTCGATTGGACCCATCACATCGGCCGTGCTGCGGGAGCTGGGAATTGCCGTTGCAGCCGAAGCGGCTGAAGCGACCTCTGAAGGACTCGCGAAGGCAATCGCCAAGGTCTGCAAAATTGAATCCGCTTCCGCTTTGCGCACAACACTAAAAAAAGCGCTCCGTGAAGCGGGCCGCATCCAACACCAGTACTTCAACAAGGTCAGTGCGAAGCGAAAGAAGAGCGGTTGGCGCGCCGACCTAGTTACTAAAGCGGACGTCGCCGCTGAACAGAAAATCCTTGATATCATCCTAAAACGCTTTCCGAACCACGACTTCCACGCCGAAGAACGTCCGCCGCGCGCCGGCGGCTCGGATTATACCTGGGTCATCGATCCCATTGACGGCACAACCAATTACTTCCACGGCTACCCGGCCTCCTGTGTTTCAATCGGTCTTGTTCATCGCGGAATCACCATCATGGGGGGGATTTACGATCCATGGCGGGACGAATTATTTTTTGCAGAGCGCGGAAAAGGGGCGACCCTAAACGCCAAACGGATTCAAGTTTCTAAAGCGGCCGCCATTGAAGAATCCCTGCTCGCCACCGGCTTCGCGTATGACCGCGATACCAAGGCCGATTATTATCTCGGCATCGTGAAAGCCTTCCTCAAACGTTCGCACGGCATTCGCCGTGAAGGTTCGGCCGCCATCGATTTAGCGTGGACGGCAGCCGGACGGCTCGATGGATATTGGGAGTTTCATCTTAATCCTTGGGACGTCGCTGCGGGGCGTTTGATTGTTGAAGAAGCGGGTGGGCGTGTGAGTGATTTTTCCGGGAAGGAATGGGGCGAGCTGCAGGGATGGGGAAAGCAGACCCTCGCGTCTAACGGACGCATTCACGCTGCGATGGTGCGGCAGCTTAAGAAGCTCGTTTAAAAAAGAAAACCCATCGAAATTCGATGGGTGGTTCCAAGCTCGCCAAACGGCGCCCACGCATAATCCATCCGGAAGCTTTTTAACTTAACACCAAAGCCTGCAGACATCGCGGTAAGGCCGTCAATCTCACGGGTGCGGCTAAGGTTGTAGCCGCCGCGCACAGAGAACTTCATGTCGTCCCCATAAGGGAAGTTGGCTTCCGTTCCGATTGAAAAGTACGCATCCTGGTCCACCGGGAGATGAAGGTCCAAAAGACCGTTTACCGTCGGGGAAATGTGCCACAAAGCGCCGCCCTGAATCTTCATAGGCAAGGGATCTGAAACACTGCCGACCGAAATTCCCGGACCCACGTTCATAATGGATAAACCAAGATCCAACGGTCCTTCACCGAGATCGGCAACCCGCTGAGCCTGAATTCCAAGATCGAGCGCAAACGTAGAACCCGAAGCATCATCGATTGCACTGCGGATAAATTTCAAAGAAGATCCAATCTGCAGCCGCTCAAATGATTTTCCATACCCTACGGTAAAGGCAAGATCAATCGGAGTAAAATCTCCCGATGAATTTCCGAAAACATCATAACGCGTAATCGCGGATTGGGAAAAATAGATAAGCCCGACCCCTAAAACCCCTTTGCCCTGACCCAACGGTCGGGCATACGCCAGCGTTCCTTCATACGACGTTTCGAGCAACGAGTTGTAGCTGAAGGCCGCCTCGGACTGACCGGCCTCTTCCATACGCCCCAACCCGGCAGGATTCCAATACAACGCGTCGGTATTATCGACGGCCGCCACATACGAGGAACCGAGGGCTTCCGCCCGCGCGCTTGCGGGAAGTTTCAGAAAATTAGCGCCGGTCGTTCCGGAGGCTTTATCAGAAAATGCGCCGTCAGGCAGAAAGCCCGCATTAACGGTTCTCGGAATCAATACAAACGCCAACGCCGCGAGGAGGGGAAGTCGTAGCACAAGAGTTCTCAAACGGGCCAGACTGGGCCTTTGCTTGTATCGGGTTTCAACGGATCATCGTCTTTACCCTCATCGGCATCAGGCACGCTCAGCGAAAGCGAATCCGCGACATCCTGCGGAGTATCTTCCTTCGGTTTTTCTGCGGCGATCTCTAACTCGGGTTCTGCAGCAGGGGCAGGTTCGACAACGATGTCCAACTTGGGTTCACCAGCGGGTGCTTTTTCCGGTGCAATAGAAAGTTCGATTGCCGGCTCCGGCGCAGGGGCCGGCTTCGCGACAGGAGCGGCAGCCGGCTTAACCTCGGGCTGGGCAGCAGCTGGTTTCGCAGAAGGCGCCGGCTTAGCAACCGGCGCCTGCTTGACCACAGGAGCCGGTTGAGCAGCAGGCTTAACGGCGACGGGCACAGGTTTCGTCGGAGGCTTCACAGCCGCCGGCGCGGGCTTTGCCGCAACCGGCGCGGGCTTTGCCGCAACCGGCGCGGGCTTGGCGGCCACCGGTGCGGGCTTGGCCGCAATCGGCGCAGGCTGCTTCACTGCGGCCGGCTGATCGCTCATCTCATGGTGGAGCTCCGTCTGAAACTCGGTCATTTTCTTGAGCAGGATATCGAACTCCTGATCGTGCTTGTGCGCAAAACCGACGACCTGGGACCGGAGTGAATGAATCTCCTGTTCGAAATGCTCCATCTGGAGCTTAAGATTCTGGAGATAAACAACCGCCGGACTAATGCCGCCGGCCGTGGTTTGACCTGTTTTTAGAGATGACGGCACTTCGGCCGCGCCTTCACGTGCGGCCTTTTTAAGAGGGTGCTCGGCTTTGGGAGCTTCCGCTTTAGGGGAATCCTCAGCAGTTGCAACTGTTTCGACAGATTTCCCGGGGTTGGTTTCTTCAACAACAGCAACCGGATCCACTTCTTCCAGCGCATCCAAAACCTCGTCGCTGCCGTGCATATCGACTGCGGCTGCTTGTCGGTAGCGGCTAAGGAGGAAGGGGAATGCAACGGCCGAGCCGATAAAGCCGAATATTCCTACATAAACCCAGATATCAAAAAGCATGTTTGTCATCGGTTTGAGTGTAGCCATAAATTTTTGGAGTGTCAACATGACTTCATATAAGGATAACCCTTTAAAGCGTATAAATGACGGCTCCCCATCTCTACGCTACTACATGCCTGGCACTTTTAGCCCATGAGACCTAGATTGAACGCATTGATCTGCATCAATACCCTTATTTTTAAAGCCTAAAGCCCGGCACTGACCCATTGACCTAAATGGGGGCATTTGATATCATGAGAATCACGAATGGACAGCCTCGTCCGCACACCGCGCCGTTTCTTCGGCCTCAGATCCCCGACTCCATCCTAGAGGAAAACTTCTTTTTATGAGCAAACCAACAGCCATCGACCCTAACGAACCCATCGCCATCATCGGCATTGGCAGCGTTTTTCCCGGTGCCAACAATACGGAGAAGTACTGGGAAAACATCGTCAATAAGGTCGACTCGATTATCGAAGTCCCCAAGGATCGGTGGGATTGGAAACTCTATTTCTCGGAAGACCGGAAAGCCGAAGACAAAACCTATTCAAAAATCGGCGGATTTGTCACCGATTTTGTATTCGACTCACTTAAACTTCGAATTCCGCCCCCGGTCGCAAAACAAATGGACACCGTCCAGCACCTCGCCGTCACCGCGACCGCCGAAGCGCTGAAAGACTCCGGATACGACGGGAAAGACGCCGACCACTCCCGGACCGCAGTCATATTCGGAAACGCCATGGGGGGGCCCAAAAAAGAAGCCTCGGATCTGCGCATCAGCTCTCCTGAATATATCGACCGGCTTTACAAAAGCACCTCGTTTAAAAAACTTCCTAAGGATCAGCAGGATAAAGTCGCTGTAGAACTCGAAACCGCTATTCGCGAAAGCTACATGCACATCAATGAAGACTCGATGCCCGGAGAACTCTCGAATGTCATCGCGGGCCGGGTCGCCAATACCTTCAATCTTAACGGCGTAAACTTCACCGTTGACGCCGCGTGCGCCGCCTCCCTCGGAGCAATCGCGCAGGCCGTCAACGGGCTGCGATTCAGGCAATTCGACATGGTCGTCACCGGCGGCGTCGATCAAATGATGGCTGCCCCCGCATACGTCAAGTTCTCGAAAATCGGAGCGTTGTCCAATGACGGCTCTATGCCGTTTGACGAAAGAGCCAACGGCTTTGTCATGGGAGAAGGCTGCGGCATCATCCTCTTAAAACGTCTCTCCGACGCGATCAGGGACGGGGATAAAGTTTATTGTCTCATCCGGAATATCGGCGCGTCTTCCGATGGCCGTGGAAAAGG
>JBFIEP010000276.1:0-4448 GCA_041603335.1 Elusimicrobiota bacterium
GTTTTGCGCCTCGTGCGGTCTCAACGACCGGTGCACGATGGCGGTCGCCGCTTAAGCGACAACCTTGTTCTTTCCCGAATTCTTAGCCTTGTAGAGTTTTTTGTCGGCGTCGTCGACAAGACGGAGCGCGTCGGTCTTCCCCTCTCCGCGGAAGGTGGCAACGCCCACGCTTACGGTAACGCGTACCCCGGTTTCATCTTCGCTGATCGATACCCTGGAAATCGATTTTCGGATGCGTTCTGCCACGGTTTTTGCGACTTCGGAATCGGCGCCCGGCATCACGACCATAAATTCCTCTCCGCCGTAACGGCCGAGCACATCCCCATCGCGGATGCTCATGTTCACGGTTTCCGTGATTTCTTTTAGGACGCGGTCTCCGAAGAGATGGCCTCGGGTGTCGTTGATTTTTTTAAAGTCATCCAAGTCAATCATCACGACCGAAAGGGGGCTGCCGTTGCGTATCGAGTTGTCAAGTTCAACGGCGATCGATTCCTGAAGGTAGGCGTGGGAGTAGGCGCCTGTTAAGCCGTCGGTGACCGAACGGAGATGTAGATCTTCGACGCGTTCGCGCAGGGTACGGTTGTGAACCCGTTGGGATTCGCTTAAGAGGCCGACTACGTAGCCGAACAATAGAAAGGTAATCGTCGACCCGATGAACATGTAAATGTAGAACACCGCGTTGTAGGAAAGTTCGCTTTTCGCCCACAACATTTTAAGCACCGGGTCTGATTGAAGGAAGCGCAATAGGAATGCGCCGATGGGCGTACATATTCCCAGACCGAATCCAAATAGCGGATACAGCACCGTGTGGGGAATTTTCCACCACGGGCCGTCCTCCTGATGGGGGGGCGTGGGCGTGTGCCTTCGTTCCGAAGTCATGAAGGGGAGATTATAACTTACTGGATAATAATGTCGTAAAAAGTAACGACTCGTGAGTAGATTTGTCCAATTTCTTTTGGTACTATGGGCCCAAGGTTCTCCTGGGTCTTAAGGGAGATCACACCCGGAGGTGTACATGAGGATGTTGTCATTCTTTATCTTGGTTGCCGCACTCGTCCCTTCTGCGCAAGCTGCATCTTTAGGCCAATCCTTCCAATCTATCCGTAAAGTCGTCACCACCCCCAGCGGGAAACCGTTTCAGACAAAAGCCGCCCAGAATCGGGATGCTCTTGTGGCCTTGCTCCGCGATAATGACCCATCGGTGCGCATCGCGGCGCTTAAGGCGCTTAAGACCTACGTCTCCCAGACCACCCGTACACGGGACGCCGTGTTGAGCGTCTATCAGCGGGACAATGATAAGGCCGTACGGATGCAGGCCGCTAAAACCTTGGTGTTTGTCTCGGGGTACAACCGCGTCGAAGATGCCCTCCTTAAGACGGCACGATTCGATGCCGACCCCCAACTGCAGGCGATCAGCATTAAGGCGCTCTACGCCCAAGCGGCCCGCAGCAGCCGGACACGGGACCGGATTCGGGATATCGCCCGCAGTGCCGGCAATCCGACGATTAAGGCAGCCGCCATTTGGGCGCTTTTCTCAACATCAGCCGATAGCCGAACCCGCGATTTCCTCATGGATGTTGTCCTCAGGAGTTCCAATGAAACCCTCCGTGTAGAGGCCTTAAAAAGCCTTTATTTAGGAATGGGGCACTCACGGATACGGGATCGGGTGATGCAGATCGCGCGCGACACCAATGAGAGCGCGGCGGTGCGAAAACCGGCAATTCTGCTGCTTTCCAACGCCATTACTTCCCGGACCCGGGACACGCTTCAGCGTTTGGCCCGTTATGAAACCGACGCCGTTCTCAGGGCGGCTGCGATCCAGGCGATGGATCCGGCAAATGACTCGATTAAGGCCTATTTCCACCTGGTGCGGCGGACCGAAACAGGGGGGATCATCGACCCGCTCGATGCTGAGTAATTTGGACCCGCATAAGGCCTAGGACCTTTGGTCCTAAGACTGGGCCCTTCGGCACTTAATTGCCGAGGGGCCCGTCCTTATAATAGGACTATGAGCAAGATTCGATGGGCCCTATTAGCGGTGTTGATGTCCCCGGCAGCGGTTGGGGCGAATACCGGTTTATCAGAGGCCGTGTCCGAGGGTCGTGTTCAGTTCGATGCCGGCCGCACCGTTGGAATCCAGTCCGATAGCGCCGTCGCCGTCCCCGAAGAAGCCGAAGTCGCCTACGTTATGCCGACCGCCGTGGATGGCCAAGGCACTGAAGCCGACCCCATTCCGCTTCCGGTCCGCGCCAAGCGGGGCCGTGCCATTAGCTCCAATTTCTCCATCCCCAACGTTCCCATCCGCCCAAAAGGCATCGTGATCCTCGGCATTCTCGCCATGCTCGCGACCACGCTGACCGCCGGCGGACTTCTCACCGAAAGTTAAAATAGGAACATCGCTCGTATGCTCCCTCCGTCCCAGAAATTGGACGTGATTTCATCTATGTCGAAGGTGCCGTACAAGCCGATCTTTGCCGAGGGGCCGTAAATAAAGTCGATGCCGGTTCCGAGCTTCGCCTCTACGAGGGTCTCGAGTTCCTCTGCGGAGGTCGCAGGAAAACGTGAGCGGCGGTTTTCGCCGGTGGAAAGAAATAAAGCGAGTTCTGAAACGGTCCAGTCATTGAGGGTTCGCCGCCAACGGGCGTGCGGGCCCCACTCCCACCTTTTACGGCGGCTCGATTTTGCTGCTTCCCGGTTCTTAAAATCGGAGCGTCCACCGCGCACCATAAACTCCATTCCCGCTTCCAGGCGATCCCGTGATGAGAGAGCGGTTTCCACCATCCCTCCCACGCGGTGCACGCGTCTATGGTGGTCCTGCGACTTAAGGAAGGTGTCGGGGACAAAGTCTTCGGCTTCCCGTTTAAATTCATAGCCGTATCCGACCTGCCAGCTCCAATCTTCGGAGGCAAAGCGCGTCCATTCGAGTTTTGCCGTTGTTTTCCGGTAGCGATAGACCCGGTTGGTCGTGGGATAACGCCGTATAAGCGGCATGTCAAATTCCACTGCCGCCCCAAAGACATCATCTCCCGGCGAATGCGTCACGGCAAAATCAAAGGTCGCGGGTTTGCGGTCGTAGACTTCGTTTGTCGTCCCGCGTTCGTTGAAATTAAAATCGACGGCGTTCGCCCGGGTCGTGAACTTCCAGTCTGTAAAAGGTTCGTACTGAAGTTGGAACCCGATATCGGCGTCCTGCTTTGAAAACTTCGATTCCCCGAAAATCCCGGCGGTAAAACCCGCCCCGAGTTTATAATCAAAGGCGACCCACTGAAACAAGGAGCCGCCGTCCTTGGTATCCCGATGCGCCAAGGCGTAGGAGAAACTGAAGCGTTCACTTAATGTCTTCCCGAATTGCAGGCGCTGATCCATCAGGAGTTCACAGCAATCGAGGCTTGCACCGCTAATGAGGTACTTGGCTCCGGGATGAACTGCAAAGGCACGTTCCCAATCCATCGGTGCCGAGAAGCTGCGCAGGTCTAAAAAATATTCACGGTCGAAGTCGAGTTCGGCGTCGATTTTATCGGGCTCGGTATCTTCAAAGACGGCATAGGCGGGGGAAACCGCAAGGAGGAAAACAAATAGTGCGGAGAACACTACGCGTATTCTTCGGAGTTGGCGGAGAAGAGAACGTTGGCTTTGCCGCGTCCATCGGTTTCAAGACCGATCACGCCCGCCGGTCTGACTTCGAAATATCCGTCTGTCAGATAGGTAGCCGCTTCTCCGACCTGGGGCTGGTGACCGATCAGCAGAACTTCAGCCAATTCACCATAGTCTTCGGTCAGTTTCCGGATCAACGTCATGCCGTCGACCTGGTTGGCGAGGGGGTCGTAGGTTTTCGGTTCTACGTTAAGAACCGTCCCGACTTCCTGCGCGGTTTGTTGGGCGCGGGCCAGCGGACTCGCGAGAATTATCGCAGGAGCCGCGCCTTTTCCCTGCAAATAGGCAGCTGCTTTCTTCGCCTCTTCGCGGCCTTGGTCAGCGAGAGGGCGGTCGAAATCCGTCTTTACACCGGCATCATGGGCGGACGGGGAAGACCCGTGGCGCATGAGGTAAATTTTCATAAAGAAAGTCTACCAAAAAGATAAAATTCTGTCCCGCATGACCGACGACGAAATAAACGATCATTTCGACCTTCTCGCCGAACTCCTTGAGATTGAACGAAAGGCGGAAGTTGAAGAAAATCGACGCCGTCTGAATAATCTGCCCCTATCGGTCCGGGAATCCATGGGTAAAACCGTGACCCGTCTGACCATTGATGGAATGGATGAGGGTCTGGGGGGATACCCCCGGGTGCATCTCTCTAGGGTCCCGAAAGGGGAACTGCTCTCGCCCTTCCACGGAATGAATCAAGGCGATAACGTGCGGCTGACCTTTCCCGACGGCACCCATCCCCAATTTGTGGACGGCACCCTGGATTCCGTCGACGGATTCCGTGCCGCGGTCGCGGTTGA
>JBFIEP010000277.1:0-4439 GCA_041603335.1 Elusimicrobiota bacterium
CACAGCCCGCTTCAACATACCCGGTAAAACCTCGTCGACCCACTTCGGCGGCGTCAGGGCTTGGTCCCGATCAGGCTTAAAGTAGTGGTAGAAAAATTGCGCGCGCGCCTCGGCACCGGTATTAGGATCAATGAGAGAGTTAATTTGAGCGCGCGTGAATCCCTGCGCGGAGGCGTCAACTGCAGCGAACCCAAGAAGAAGGATCACGAGAGGGAGCAGCTTTTTCATTTACCCCCCCGGAGATAATGGTCGGCACCTTCTTTCTTATTAAAGAGTTCGAGCGGAACCTCTTTCCCCGCAAGCTTGAATTCCGGATAAAACTTGGGCGGCTTCCCGCAAGCGGTGAAAAAACCCTGAGACTTTCCGTCTTCATCGACACCAGTCTGGCAGAAGCGAAACAAATCCTGCGTGAGAAGAGTATTGCCGTCACGGCCCGTGATTTCGGTAACGTAGGTGACGCGGCGTTTACCGTCGGAGAAACGCGTCAACTGCACAACCAAATGAACAGCAGAAGCGATCATTTCACGCACGGCCCATACCGGCAGCTCGGCGGAAGCCATCATACACATGGCCTCAAGGCGGGTTAGTGCGTCGCGCGGATTATTAGCATGGATGGTGGCCAGTGATCCTTCATGACCGGTGTTCATCGCTTGAAGCATGTCGAGGGCTTCACCGCCGCGGCACTCACCGACGACGATGCGGTCAGGACGCATACGAAGACAGTTCTTAATAAGGTCTCGAATCGAAATTGCACCTTTGCCTTCAACGTTGGCAGGCCTCGATTCCAAACGCACCCAATGGACCTGCTTCAGCTGCAATTCCGCCGTGTCTTCCACAGTGATAATTCGCTCGCCTTCCGGAATGTAGGTGGAAAGCATGTTGAGAAATGTGGTCTTACCCGTACCGGTACCGCCCGAGATAATAACGGATTTCCGAACCTCGACGCAGTTGCCCATGAACTCGAGCAGTTCTTCGGTAAAGGCGCCAAACCCCAAAAGTTTTTGAGGCGTAAAGGGTGTCTTCGCAAAACGCCGGATCGTAATGGACGCCCCCGAAACCGCGAGAGGAGGGATAATCGCGTTCACACGCGAACCGTCCTTAAGGCGGGCGTCCACGAGGGGCACAGATTCGTCGATGCGGCGTCCCAACGGCGCGATAATGCGTTTAATCACCTGAATAACCTGCTCCTCGTCACGAAAGCGCAAGGGCGTCAAAACAAGCTGCCCGTGTTCTTCGATAAAAACCTTGTCGGGAGCGTTGACCATAATTTCGTTAACGCTCTCATCGCGCATGAGAACTTCGAGCGGACCGAGACCGAGAATTTCGTCGATCAATTCCTCAACGAATTTCGTCCGCTGGTCGCGCGACAGCGGGAGATTTGATTCCTTCTGCAAAAGGCTATTGATGATTTGGTCGACCTTGCCGCGTACAACCGGATCGTTTTTCGCATCGTCAGTAATACGAACGCGCTCGGTTTCCATCGAGACGACAACATTCTTATGCATCTTTCCTTTGAGCTCGTCCCAAAATTCGGGAACATCCTTGCGCAGCGCGCCGGGAGCGCTTACCGTGATGTCGCTGCCGCTGCCGCTGCCGCCGCTGCCGCCGCCGCCGTTTGAACGGGAATCCATACCGCCGGCACCGCCGCCGCCGCCGACCCAACCCGAACCCGCCTGTGACTGGATATCGCGCGCACTGACTGCAGAGGTCCAATCCTTTACCGTGGGCTTAAGCTCCATCACCGCACCGAGCAACGGCCGCAGCGCCTTCACCCAATCCGAATGGGGCTGCTCCACCACGAGAATCCGGGCAGTGTTTGCAAACTCGGGAAGCAAATCCTCCCATGGCATATAAGAGAGAACACGCTTATTCATTGCTTCGAAAAACTTCTCTACCTCTTTCGGCGCCAAGGCGCCGGGAAGATTCCCCTGGTTGATCACGATCTGGAAGCGCTCCAGCGGGAAATGCATTTCCTTGAGCTCTTCAAACATCTTGTAGGTCGCCTCGAAGTGGGCCCGTTGAGGGAGGCAGGTCCAAAATACAAGATCGGCAAGATCGAACGCGAAAATCTGCATCGGGAAGAATGGATCGACATCAATGAATATATCGTAAGCACCGGAAAGGCTCTCTAGAATCGGAACCGCAACATGCGGAGAGACTTCGATCGCTTCGGTCCGCTTATTCCCCAAGGGCAGAATCCCGACCCCCCATTGTGAAATAGGAACACGTCCCTTAAGAAGCTTTGAAAGAACGGTTACGTCTTTTCCGACGAATTGAGCGAGACTGGCGAGCGTCGGGGGCTGCAAGCCCAACATAAAAGACAATTCGGTTCGGCACAGCGGATCCAAATGAACGATGATCACGTTCCGGCTTTGCGTCCCGGCCCACGCAAGCGCAAGATTAAGCGCAATCGTGCTTTTGCCGACGCCCTCTTTCGGACCGGAAAAAACAACAACACGCCCCTTCGTAGGCGTCCCTGTCGCGGTTTCCGGAGCTGATGCCGGGGCCGAAATCTGGGCCGGCAAATTCTGCGGCGGCAGGGCCGCAGGGGGTTGGGTAATCGGCGGAGGAACAGCCGCCGGGGGCTGCCCTTGAGGAACCGGGGCTGGGGCTGGGACCGGAGCCGGAGTCGGAGCGCCGGGCGTAGGAAGCCCCATTGGGCCCCCTGGTGAGAGGCCCGGAGGAACAAAAATTCCGGGAGGTTTATTTTCGTCTGCCATCGTCTCGGCGTCCGCCGTTTAAGTTACTGCACGACTTCCAAGGTCACAAAGAGAAACAACGACTGCTGCTCTTCGGTGATACTGGTCGTCGTAAATAAAGCACCGATGACCGGGAGCCTCCCGATAAACGGGATGCGGGTTTTTGCGACGTTCTTTCTGCTCGACTTCAGCCCGCCGATCACAATCGTTTCCCCGCTCTTAATCTCGATCTCCGTCTGTATTTGGCGCGTTACAATCGAGGGAACCGTTGTGTTCCCGACTGTCACGGGCCGTGAAAAATCCGGATTGGACACTTCCAGCTGCAGCTGAGCATCGATATAGTCCTTCTTATTCGGATTCATCACCGGCAAAATATTCAAAATCACACCGAACTTCTTAAATTCGACTCCCACACCCTGATTATTCGTAACGGGATAAGGCTGGTCGCCGCCAACAACAAAATTCGCTTGAGTCTGGTTCTTCGTTATTACCTTCGGATTCGACAACAACTGCGCCTTTCCCTCCGTCTCCAGCATCTTGAGTGACGTTTGAAGCTGAGTCAAACGCTCGAAATCACCAATCTTAATAAGTCCCGGAATAGGACTTTTTTCCGCAAAATTGATGCCGGTCGTAAACGGTGCCCAACTAAATCCAATGTCTCTCGAGACCGACCCGCTAATCTCCACGACATCGGCACTCACTGCGATCATGACCTCACTTTGGTCGAACTCCTCTTCTTCCGCCTCTTCCTCCTGCGCCCCAATCGAAAGAGGAAACACCAGCAGCGCAGCCGCTAATGCGACCCGAAGCCAATTAGAATATCGTTCTCGATGTTGCCGTCTCATGATGTCATTCACAGTGGTACGCCGTTACTTCGTCTAAACCTAAACGTCCCGTCTAACTACCGGAACAACTTCCTGAAGCTCGCCATTTCCATCGGATGCATCTCGATGTCGCCCAGCCCCCTCAAAATCGTCGTAATCTCGCCCTGCTTCATGGCCAGTGCAAGATATTGCGCCTCGTTAGGATTCAACGCGACGCTCATAATGCCGGCTTCGGCAAATGCGGAAGCCTGCTTATCCTTCTTATTTGTTTCACCAAACTGCATCGCAGTCATGCCCTGGCCCAAATTACTGCCGATACCCAGCACCAGCACGTTTTGGAGAATCGTAGCGGTCACCTTCTCCTTACGGTTATCAGCCATCAGCGCGTCAAATGTCACAAGAACATCAACGCGATCCCCAGGCTTAATAAGCTTCATGAGATCGCTCTTCACGGGAATAACCGCCCCGCGGTAACCGGGCGGAATTTTTACGCTCAGACCCGACGTAGGAGAAAGCGATGTCAGTGCGGACTGGTTAATTTGATTGCCCTTCGGAATACGAATCCGCGACACAAGATTCGCGATCTGTTTAATGTCCGACGGGACCTTAATTTCGATAGCGTCCTGGGACATGAACTTCCGAGGGACTGCCTTAGTCGCAACGAGGTCTTCTTTCAGGAGCGTGCGCTCAGGAAGATCGACGCGCGAAACCAAAACAGTCGCACTCTCATATGATTTTGAAAGCTGCTTCTCGCGGCTTGTCAGCACCATTAGATAAACGACGGCCGCACCGACGGCCAATACCAAGGGGATCATAACTCCTTTCTTTTCCATGCTGTCTCCTTAACTCCCCTCTCCCGAATAAATCATTTGAACAGCGGCCTCTCGATGGGCATACGCACCTGCGCTACGAGAAG
>JBFIEP010000278.1:0-4432 GCA_041603335.1 Elusimicrobiota bacterium
GGGTTTCGCTTTCCGGGGGCGCGGTATCGAGGGTTTTTTGAAGATCATCGATAACTTCACGGATCTTCTGGCGGCGCGCGGCGGCGTCGCCGGAAGGAAGAGTAAATTCTTTTTGGGCGCCGACCGCTGTTTTCTCGGGAAGCTTTCCCGCTTTCGCCAGGGCGCGCTTAAGGGATGACGGAGTCTCATCGGTTCGCCGCTTAACCCTTTTCGGTTTAGGAAGAAACGCCATGTCGACGTTTAACACGGCCTCTTGCTCCAACGGAATACGGGATAAGTTTTTGCGAAGCACATCCAGAGGTCCCTTCGGAGAATTACTCTCATCTTCGTCATTCTCTTGATTCTCCCCTTTCTCGGAGGAATCCCCCGGCTTTTTACCGCCGTAAGAGACAGACAACGCGAGTCCCGACCCCCGGTCATAGGGTGTTAGATGGAAAACATTATCCAAAGCGGCGCGCGCCTGCTCGGGCTCCTTGAGCAGCAGCGCGGTGCGCGCGAGACGAAACCGGGCTACAGCGTCGCGGGTCTTAATCCTGACCGCCTTCGCAAACATCTCTTTTGCGTCATTGAGCTGATCCATACGCTCGTAAAGCGCGCCCAACTCCAGGATTGCGTCCTGATACCTCGGATATAATTTAACGGCCTTCCGAAGTGATTCAGCCCCCTCTTCGTCCCGACCCAAACGCCGGTAAAGCATGCCGAGTTGATATTGATACAGCGGATGACTTTTATCAAGCTCAACGGCACGCCGGAAATGCGTCAAGGCGTCCGTATACCGCCCGAGACTCTCTTCGACCGAACCGAGATTCATTTGGATGTCCGCACGTTTAGGATCAATCTTCGCCGCTTTCTTGAAGGCAGCATAGGCACCCGGGACATCGCTTTTCCACGCAAGCGCAATTCCCATCAGCAAATGCGTTTGAGCGTCGGTCTTGTCGAGCCGCAAACTCTCGCGAAACTCGCTCAAGGCGCGGTCCACGCGACCCGACCAATAATACGCCACTCCCAGAAATTGATGCGCCTTCGCATCCTCGGGTGATTTAATAACGGCTTTGGAAAATTGCTGCACCGCGCGTTCATAATCTTTGCCGTCGAGCATCCGCATTCCCAACGCAATATCCTTCGATGCCTGCGCATCCATAATACGATCCCAATACGTGCGTTGGCCGAGGGTCTCTTCTTTTGCAGCGAAACATTGGACGGGTGTCGAGATTAGGAGCAATAACAGAATTCGGCGCATCTCAGCCGACCCCTTGGCCTATTTCGGCCAGCCAAGGTTCGACGGCACGCACAGCAGCCCAACGATGACTGATCTCGTTCTTTTCTTCCGCGCTCATTTCGGCGAGGGTTTTATCCTTCTCGGGAACCAGAAAAATCGGGTCATATCCGAATCCAGCGGTCCCAAAAGCGGATTCAGTAATGCGGCCTTCCAGCCTGCCCTCCCGGATACGAACCTGCCCGGAGGGTGCTGAAAGCGCCACCACGCAGCGGAAAACAGCTTCCCGATCCCGCCCTTTTTTTCCCTTTAATTCGGCTAAAAGCTTGTCGCAATTATCCTGAAAACTGCAGTTGGGTCCCGCATAGCGGGCGGAATAGACGCCTGGTGCGCCATTTAACGCCGGAACTTCAAGCCCGGTATCATCGGCTAAGGACCATAAACCGGTCGCAAGGGCGGCGGTCATCGCCTTTTTAACGGCGTTTTCTTCCAGCGTTTTACCGTCCTCGACAACTTCCGGAAGGCCGGGAAAATCCTTTAAACAAACTAATTCAAAGGGTGGATTTTCCTTGTTCTTATTAAGGATAGCAGAAAGCTCTTCTACCTTATGACGATTTCCGGTGGCTAGCAGGATCTTCATATATCTTCTATAAAAATTGTACAATCTCGATTCAGCTCGTACAAGGTAAGGGGGCGGAGGAAAGTCATGCCGGGTTCCAAATTTTTAGCCGTAATTCTCTTTGCAATAATCACACTTCCCATCACAGGCTGCCGTTCTAGAGCCCCGGTCGATCGTTCAGATGCCGGAATAACCGCACGGGTAAAAGCGGAATTAAGCTCCCATGACGATCTAAACGTCCGCTACCTCGACATTTATACCCATATGCGCATTGTAACGCTTTCAGGCATGGTGGACTCCCGCGAGCAAAAACGGAAAATATCGCAACTCGTACGCCGCGTTCCCGGTACCCGCCAAGTCATCCTCAACCTCGTCGTCAAAGAATAGGGACTTAGGTCCTATCTTCAAAAAGGTCCCGGGGGAATTGCTCCGACCGACTCGCAGACGCATAACTAAATGATGCTCCTTAAAACCTTACTCATTACCCTCGCATTCAGCACGCCGACAAATGCCGCAGAGCCTGTCGCCTGGACTCCCGAAGCCTACGTTCAAGCGGTTCTCGAAAATTCCCCCGATGTGATCCAAGCTAAAGAGCGGCTAACCGGGGCACACGCGACGGAACGTTCCCAGTGGGCCTCCTCGATGCTTCCAAGCCTCTCCTTCTCCGCATCCTTGAAACCTGCCAAACTGGCCCCAAGCAATCGGTTTACGTTCGATGCCTGGCAGGGTTCGGCAAACGACTTCACACTTTCCCCCGGCGCCTCATGGAATCTGTTTAACCACTTCAAGGATTCGATCACCAACCGCACCAACGCGCTTTCAGCGAACTCCGCTGAAGAAAATCTCGAAACGGCGCGCCAACAGGCCGCCTTGGACGCAATGAACGCCTACTACCGCCTTTTGCGGGCGGGGCGTATTGTCGGGGTTGCCGAAAAAAACCGCGACGTCCAAAAAGAAAACTACGACCTCACACAGAACCGCTACAAAAACGGCATGAAGAGCCTTTTCGATCTCCTCAAAACCGAGACCGACTGGCGCTCAGCGGAACTGACGCTGGAAAACCGGATTGCCCAACACAGACTATCGCTCTTCCAATTCAACATTCTCATTGAGCACGACGAAGCTGCCGAAGTTAAATTCCCCGATGACCTTACGCTTGGTACGACCGAGGTGCCGAAACTCGATTCGGGGCTGCGGGGCGCGTTAAACCGCCGTCCCGAAATGAAACGCAACAGGAATGAACTCGAGGCGGCCGATCTCGCCTACCGCCGGGCAAAGATTAATGCCGGCCCCACGCTTGCTCTCGATTTTTCCTACAACGATTCCGTGTCGGGATCTTTCCGGACGAAAACGGCCGACTTCGGACTTCACGACGCGACCTACGGCCTTGTGCTGTCGCTTTCACTCCCCTCCAAACTCAATTTTTATTCCCAGGTAAAAAACATCGTTAAGGCAAAATCCGATTGGCGGCGCAGCCGCGAGTCCAAACGTTCCTTGGACCGGACTGTCCGCACCGATGTTTATCGGGCCCACACAGAACTCAGCCGCGCACTAAGGTCTTATGAAATCGCCTTACGCAAGGAAGCCATTTCCAAGCAGAACCTGGAATTAATCAAGGAACAATACAAGGACGGGTCGGTGGATGTCATCCGCCTCTCGCAAGTCCAAATTGATTTCGTTAATTCGCAGATCGAGCGTCTCGATGCGTTTCGGGACTCGAGCATCGCACGTGCGGGCTACCGCCGCGCAATCGGAGAATCCATATGGCGCTGATCAAAAAACTTTGGATAAAAAAGAATCGCTGGAAAACGATGACGGTCCTCGTTCTTCTTCTCGCAGCCGGCGGCGGCTGGAAGTGGGATCAATCAAAAGACACGAAGAAAAACGAATTCGACGATGACACGCGCGCGGAAATCCGTCACGGAGATCTCGAAGTTACCTTCGAAGAGATGGGAGACATCGCGGCAAAAAACATCGTAAACGTGGCGTCAAAGGTTTCGGGCCGCATCGTGAAAATTTTCGCAGAGGAAGGCGATACCGTCCTGGAAGGACAACGCATCGCCATCATTCAACCGGGAAAAACAGAAGCCGAAAAATATCTCCCCTCCACTCTCAAGGCCCCCATCGCGGGATTGCTGCTGCGCTACCTAAAAGACCCCGACACCAACAATTCACCCAAAGCGTGGCCGGAAATAGGAGATTACGTTACCGGCATCTTCCAATCCCAAAACCCGACCTACATGCTGTCGGTAGCGGACATGCGTGAAGTTGTCGTCCGACTTAAAATAAACGAGATGGATATCCTTAAACTCAAGCAGAATATGCCGGTAACCGTTGAAGTCGACGCGGTTCCCGATGAAACCTTTCCGGCCAAGGTAACGGTAATCTCGCCGCAAGCGGAGAAAGAACGGCGCGGCGGAAAAGTATTCAGAGTGGAAGTCACGCTCGACGACGCCGACCCCCGCCTACGCTCGGGGATGACCGCGCGGGTAAAAGCGGTCCTTGAAAAAAGAGTTGAAGTCCTTAAGATGCCGCTCTCGGCGCTCTATGAAGAGAAAGGACTCTCGCTCGCCTATCTTGACCGCGAAGGCGACAAA
>JBFIEP010000279.1:0-4421 GCA_041603335.1 Elusimicrobiota bacterium
CGTGGTGCTAAAGGACGGGAAAAGACGATTGAAATCACCGGTAAGACCGAAGAGGATCTTAAGCGGGTGATGGAAGCTATTCCCTGAACCTAGGTTGAAGAAAACCTGGATAAATTAGGCTTAAAGGCCGGGACGGATTGAACCGTCCCGGCCTTTTGATTTCTACCCTAAAATGATTGAATTCGAGGGTAACCTTGATGAGCGAACCATATCTGAACCGAAGTCCTTCCTATAGTCTCACGCTGCGTGTGCGTATTCCCAACCGTCCGGGACTGCTTGCGAAGGTTACCGGTGCTATTGGCAAGGCCGGAGCGAGTATCGGGGCCATTGATCTCGTTGATGCCGATGACGATCAGCTGACCCGCGATATCGTGGTGAATCCAACCGGGCAGTCCCAGGGGAAAAAGGTAATCGCCCTTGTGGAAGCCATCCGCGGCGTACATTTGGTTCACGCTTCCGATCGAACCTTTCTGCTTCATCTCGGGGGCAAAATCGAAGTGGTTTCGAGAACTCCGATCAAAACCCGCGATGATCTATCGATGGCCTATACACCCGGCGTTGGCCGTGTGTGCATGTCCATCGCCGAGAATCCCGAGAACGTTTGGAAGCTTACCATGAAACGGCGTGCCGTGGCGGTTGTAACCGACGGCTCAGCCGTCCTCGGACTAGGCAACATCGGACCCGCCGCGGCTCTCCCCGTCATGGAGGGGAAATCGCAGCTTTTCAAGGAATTCGGCGGGATCAACGCGTTTCCCATCTGCCTCGACACCCAGAATTCGGGAGAAATCATCGAAACCGTCACGCGTATCGCACCGGGATTTGGCGCCATCAATCTGGAAGATATTTCCGCGCCCCGCTGTTTTGAAATTCAGGAGAAACTCCAAGCCCTGCTCGACATCCCCGTGTTCCACGATGACCAGGACGGCACGGCCGTCGTCGTCCTTGCAGCGCTCATCAACGCTCTTAAGATCACAAAGAAGAAAATCAAAGGCCTGAAGGTCGTGATTTCCGGAGTAGGCGCCTCGGGGATCGGCGTCACCCGTCTCCTGCTGCAAATGGGCATTAAGGATATCGTTGGATGCGACCGCAAAGGAGCGATCTACAAAGGCAGACGGGAGAATATGAATCCGGTTAAGGATTGGTTTGCCGTGCAAACAAATCCGCGCGGATTAAAAGGATCGATCACCAAGGCGCTCAAGGGAGCCGATGTCTTTATCGGACTCTCCTCTCCGGGGGCCGTCTCAATAGCGGATTTAAAGAGGATGGCTAAAAAACCGATCGTATTCGCTCTCGCCAATCCGGTACCGGAAGTTCCACCGGAAAAACTCGGGTTTGCCGCGGTTGTGGGAACCGGTCGCTCGGATTTTCCGAATCAGATCAATAATGCTCTCGCGTTCCCGGGGATTCTTCTTGGTTGTCTTAATGTACGCGCCAGCCGCATCACGCCGGCGATGCTCGTCGCGGCAGCGGAAGCAATTGCCGACTCGATTCCCGCTTCAACATTACAGCCCGATTACATCGTCCCTTCAATTTTCGATCGCAGCGTCGCGCGGATGGTCGCCGCCTCCGTTGCACGCGAGGCAAAACGGAGCCGCATTTCAAGACGCTCTCCCAAAGCTCCCGTGGATGCCCTACACTCGTGAAAACAATCCGTATTCGAGACCCCCATCCGACAATTCGACGCAAAGGCAATATCGTAGAAGTTCTAGACCAACTGGCACTTCCAAGCCGGGTCTCCTATCGGCGGGTTACTTCGGCGGAAACCATGGCTGCGATGATCCGGGACATGGTTTTACGCGGCGCCCCTCTAATCGGCGTCGCCGCAGCCTACGGCTACGCGCTGGCGGCAAAAAAAAATCAATCCCCGCGCAGCCTCGAAACGGCCGCAAAACGCTTACTCGCGACGCGGCCAACGGCCGTAAATTTACGGTGGGGTCTCGAACGAATGCGCAGCGCTTCAAAACGTTTTGAAGGGCCGCAGCTCTTCGAGCGCCTCATGGCCGAAGCGGACCGGATTCGGAAAGAAGACATTGATGCAAACGCCCGGATGGCCGCCCACGGTGCCAAGCTGATCAAGAAGGGGTCTACGCTCATCACCCACTGCAATGCGGGCTATCTTGCCACTGCGGGAGTGGGAACAGCGGTGGGCGTCATTCGACATGCGTTTCGCCAAGGCAAGATTGAAAATGTCTATGCCGATGAGACACGTCCCTACCTGCAGGGCAGCCGTCTCACGATGTGGGAACTCATGCAGGACAAAATCCCGTGCGCGCTTCTCACCGACGGCATGGCCGCTCACATTATGAAGACCGAAAAAATCCATGGGGTCTTTGTAGGCGCCGACCGCGTCGCAGCAAACGGCGACGCCGCGAACAAAATCGGAACCTACGGATTGGCGCTCGCGGCCCGCGCGCACAAGGTTCCTTTTTATATCGTTGCTCCGACCTCGACATTCGACCTCCGCATTAAAAACGGAAATGCGATTCCAATTGAAGAACGCTCGAGTGCCGAAGTATTAAAAATCGGCGGCCGCTCCATTGCACCGAAAGGCGCCAGGGCCCGTCACCCCGCTTTCGACGTTACCCCTGCAAAACTTATTACCGCGATCGTGACAGATCAAGGAATCATCCAGCCGGCAAACGGACGCCGGATTAAAGCTGTTCTTAGGAGACCTGCATGAGCGCGAAATCGAAAACAAAGGAGCCGATGTCTCTTACCAACCAAATCCTGGTTGCGATGGGGGTCGGCTTCGTGCTCGGTGTAGGACTCAAGGCGCTCGGACCTCCGCCGCTTTTGCAAACCTATTTCGTTGACAGCCTCCTCCATGTCGGGGGGAAGGTATTTTTGGCATCACTCAAGCTGCTCGTCGTTCCGCTCGTTTTCGTTTCGCTCGTTTGCGGAACAGCCTCGCTTGACGACATCAAAAAGCTCGGCCGCGTCGGGGGGAAAACCCTGGGACTCTATCTCGCAACCACGGCAGCCGCGATCTCACTCGCTGTCTTAGTTGCGATCATTATCGCGCCGGGAGCAGGTTTTGAACTAACATCGTCTGCAGCCTTCCACGCGAAAGAAGCTCCGCCTCTTTCTGAGACCTTTATTGCGATTTTCCCCACAAACCCTGTCAAAGCCATGGCCGAAGGGAACATGCTCCAAGTCATTGTGTTCTCGATACTATTTGGAATCGCGCTCTGTATGACGGGAGATTCCGGAAAAAGAATCGCGAGCGTATTTCAGGACCTAAACACGGTGCTGATGAAGCTTGTCATGATGATCATGGGGGTAGCCCCCTATGGAGTTTTCTGTCTCATTACAAAAGTATTCGCGGAGCAGGGTTTTGGAGCGATCCTACCGCTCATTAAATATTTCCTAGTTGTTGTTTTCTGTCTGGCGATCCACGGAGGCATCTCCTACCCGCTTCTTCTGAAGTCCCTCGCAGGACTTAACCCTATTACGTTTTTCAAAAATGCCCGATCGCCGCTTTTATTCGCCTTCAGCACTGCCTCCAGCAACGCGACCCTGCCTGTCACCCTGGAAACGGCAGAAGACAGAATGGGAGTCCATAACTCGATTGCATCCTTCACGATCCCGCTGGGAGTTACCATCAACATGGATGGTACTGCCATCATGCAGGGTGTCGCCACCGTTTTCATTGCACAAGCCTACGGGTACGATCTCACGCTCAACCAATACATCATGGTCATCATTACGGCGACACTCGCGTCAATCGGAACAGCAGGGGTACCCGGCGTGGGACTTATCATGCTCGCGATGGTGCTCAAGCAGGTCGGTTTGCCTGTAGAAGGGATCGGTTTAATCATAGGCGTCGACCGCTTACTTGATATGATGCGAACCGCGGTAAACACCGCGGGGGACCTTACCGTCACCTGCATCGTCGCCAAGAGCGAAAACGCTCTTGATTCCAAAATTTATAACGATACCAGCGCAAGAGTCCTGGCGGATATCGGGGAAGATTTTCACGGAGCACTTAAGAAATAGCGGAGGGAAACATGGGAATCGAAGCTAAAAATCCAACATACATGGTTGTACTCGTTACGTGCCCAACGAGGGCCGAAGGCGAGACGCTGGCTGAAAAACTGGTCGAATCCCACATGGCAGCCTGCGTCAACCTCGTGCCCGGCGTTCGCTCGATCTATCGATGGGAAGGAAAAATTGAAAAGAACGACGAAGTAATGCTTTTCATCAAAACCCGGACTCGGATGATCGGCGAGGTTACGGAATTTGTGAAAGAAAATCACAAGAACGAAGTCCCCGAGGTTGTCGCGCTTTCCATCCGGGGCGGAAACACCGGCTATCTCAACTGGATCGGTGCCAACACCCAAATCATCAACGAAGCGAAAGAGTTCTCCTTGCCTGAAAAACCAAAACTGGAGCCATGATTCTGACCTCAGAACGCATTCAAA
>JBFIEP010000280.1:0-4407 GCA_041603335.1 Elusimicrobiota bacterium
ATGAGCAGGCATAACAGCATCCCGGTTAGGGAAATGTACCAACGCGTCCGAAACGTCGGGCGATAGGATGGATTTGCCGCAAAATGTTCGAGAAATGAAATCCCGCACAGGGCACCATAGGTCACCATAAAAAACATCGAGATGATTTGCGCGACGATATCAATGTCGCCAAGAGCAACGAACACAACGGCGAGAAATCCGGAAAAGACCGAAGCGTTAAACGGTTCATTGACCGCTCCGCGTCCCTCAGCGAAGATCGTGTTCGCTTTCCCCCATGGAAAAATGGAGTCCCCGCCCAAAGCTTGAAGGGTCCGAGGGGCGATGATCATCGATCCGACGGCCGACGAGATCGTCGCGGCGCCCAACCCGATGGGGATGAGGGGCTCCCAAAAGGAAATCTTGCCCATGATAAACGGGTCACTCGCGAGTTCTGCGGGGCTCGCCGACAGCCAAAATTTTCCGATGATGAAAATATAAACGACCATGCCTACGAGTGTGGCTGACAAGGTTCCTAGAGGGATTGATTTTCGCGGATCTTTGAGGTCCCCGGATAGACCAACGCCCGCTGTCATGCCGGTAAACGCCGGAAAGCATATCGCAAAGACGCGGTTGAAATCGTCCGCGCCGGGTGCAACATCGAGAATTTTCCCGGTGGCGTTCCCGGTTCCGCTCCCGAGAAAAAAAGAACTTAGGGAGAGAATTATGATTCCCGCAACGACCCACAACAGTTTCACTCCGACATTGGCACCTCGTTTGATGATGAACCAGGAGAGTAATAGGGTTCCCGGCAGGCTGATGATGCGGACGTCGTTTAGTACAAACGGGATAATTCCCGACCGGTTCACGACATCGAATACGGGGCGAAATGCCTCCGCGAAAGCGATCATGTAAAACGCTATGGAAATGGCCTGCGAGAGGTACAGCGATACTCCGATGGTTCCGCCGATAGCGGTACCGAAAGAGCGGCTGATTATGTAGTACTCGCCTCCTCCTTCGACCTTTTGGTTTGTTGCAATTTCGGATACGGCGAGAGCCGTTGGTATCGTTATAAGGTGCCCGATGACAACGATCATGAGGGCACCGAGAAGGCCTGTGTGTCCAACCGCATAGCCGAAGCGGAGGAACATGATCGCGCCGAGGATTGTGCAAATAGCGGCTAGAAAAACGGGAGCTACGCCAAAGCCGTGACCCGTTTGGTTGCCGGCGGATGTTTCTTTTGGGATGATTTTAGATTCGAGCGTCACGAAGGATATTTAAGCTAATAGTGACGTAATAGTATCCATCACTTTAGTCCTGAAATGACGTCGTTAAATTATCGATATCGGTATTGATTAATCGTTAGTATCGTTGTCTGCATCGGCGTTTTCATCTGAATCCGCGTCTGCATCCATATCGATTTCAACGGCGTTTTCATCGGAATCCGATTGGGCGTCCAGCGCCTGCGCTTCAGGTTCTTTCTCGCTCCCGGTGCAGCTCATCGAGCCCATCGTGAGCGGCAGGATCAAACTTAGAAGGACTATTAGGGATAATTTGGATTTAAGCCATGCCGATATTTTTTTATTCATAGCAGTACAACGAGCGGATGTGGGAATAGTTCCCGAGGGAAGTGAACGTAAGTCCGCAATCAAGGAAAGACTCGGCTGATCTTTTTGAGAGCCTTCGTGGATAAATCTCCGATGGCCGCGCAATGCTGTTTTCCGCAGTCAAAAGTTAAGACATTGCCCGCCCACGCGGAGGCCGAGAAGTCGATGTCCTCTTCTTCGTAATCAACAACTTCCAGGGAATGGGATTCAACAGGGATCGGGCTGATAAAAACGGAAACAACCGATAAGCCGTTCACGTAGCGGAAGTGAAAAATTTGAGTGTTCTCTATTTTAAGGCGGCGCACTGCATCGAGCTGGTATCCAAACGGCAGCTCCGGTTTCCAAAGAGACCCGGCCAGTCCGTAGGAGGAAAGCTGCTTCGCGTCTTTTACGCGGTCCTCAACGGGGGAATGGTCGCGCCGTGCCGCGCCGAGGCCCTCCGGACTAAAAAGATCGTCCTCGTGATCCGGATTGAGAACGAGGTTGGTAATGCGCGATTCCCGGACCTGTTTCCCGCGGAAATTGGTTTGGCGTCTCTTCAGGACAATTCCGGTTTCGGGGTCTACCCACAGAGTTCGGCGCGGACCCTGTCCGGCAAGCGGAGTGATCTGAATGCCCGAGGCGGTGCGGCCTGCAATTTTCTTTGCTTTTAATTTTTTGAATTTAAAATTTTTCTCAAGAAGAGCACGAAGGTCCTTTCCGGTGAGAGTCCCCTTCCTGAGAGCGCGGACATCACGTTCAATCAAGGTCGATGTTTCGGGATAAAAAATCCATTCAGTGGGGCCGCGCTGAATCGTTGTTTTTAGAATTTCTCCATCGGGACCGACGATATCATGACGCCAAAGGTTAGGAGGTTTGAAATGCACCCGCTGTTCCACTGCATTGCTTTCATCCCCGTGCCAGCCGAGGACTAATTTATTGGCGGAAAAAGCGACAAGCGGTGCATTTAGCGCCAACTTCAGAGCGGGCGGTTCTTTTGCCGAGAGGGTGCTTCCATTAATGATCAGCAGCAATAGTGTGAATCTCATGGGGTTTTGCTAAATGGTTCTGCGGCTTGATAGGGAGCCGCATTAATGATTGCTCGTCCGATATCAGATGATTTTCGAGTCGCATCCGTATGTTCTTGAAGAAGACGCGCAAGAGAAACGGATTTAGATGTCCGCTCCAGCGGGATCGTATGGGAAGCAAATGCAAATAGTAGGGAAGCCGCGGCGAAAGCCCATCCCATACGGGGTGTTTGCAGCAGATCCAGGAAACTATTTGAAGCGGGAGAATCATGTTGGGCCGCGATCCGATCGCGCAGCTTCGCCGGCATCGGGTGGGGGGCGGCCTCTAATGCGGCTTTCCCCCGCTCAAAGGCAATCCAGGACTCCCGAGTCTCAGAGAATTTGTAAATCCGTTCCGCAGCACCCAACCGGTCTTGGCCGGTTAATTCCCCATCGACGAATTGGGAAATCGGTTCTAATTCATTATTGTTGTCCATCTATTCCTCCGGCCCAATAGGTTTTCGCAGCCTCGCGAAAGAGTGTCCGCCCTCGAAAAATACGGGAACGAATCGTGCCAACGGGGACTTTAAGCAGCGTCGAAATTTCTTCATAACTCAGTCCCATCATATCGCATAGGTTAAGTGCTTCCCGAAAGGGTTCGGGGACCGTTTCGAGAGCCTTGCGAACCTCTTGCTGCGTTTCTTCCCGTTCGAGTTCGGAGTCCAAAGCCGGTTCAAGACCCGAGAATCTCTCTTCTCCCGAACGCTTATCGTCGCTGCCGGCCATCGCATCTTCAAGATAAATTGTTTTGCGGCTCTCGAGACGGCGCTTTCGATCGATATACAGGTTTTGCACGATCTTAAAAAGATAGCTGTGCATGATTTGAGTTTCATCGACTTTATCCACCTGCTTCAGTGCCCGCGCCCAAGCCTCCGCAACGAGGTCCGAGGCGTCCTGTTCGTTTCCGGCTAAACCGAGAGCAAATGAGTAAATTTTGTCCCCCGAATCTCGAAGCAGCGTTTCGAATCGCCGGCGCTTTTCATTCGGACCGTTTGCCCCTGTCCTCACGACGTTTTTCTTCTCAAGTAGTTCCCCGGGGTGGGAACTTTCCGGGGCATTGGGCGTTGTGAGCTCATGTCAATTAGGATTATTGCAATTTTAATCAGTTCCCTGATGCTGGGATTGACGGCATGCTCCAAGGCTGTTGAGGATCCGGTCCCCGTTGAGAGTATTGCCGTTAAACCCTCTGAGTCTAATTGGGTCGAAGAGCAGCACTGAGACGGATCAGGGGGGTGGGAACTATTGGAAAAGATTTACGTTTTTATGATGGGCCGGGAGTAGACCCGGCCGGGAGAAAATCGAAATTATGACCCGAAAAGGGCAATTAATGACGTCGTTAGAGGCGGATTGGGTGATGAAGGTGGCTATCGCGGCAACCCTGTCCGACGAGAATATCGATCCGGAGGAGAGCGTCCGGCTTCGAATGCTCGCTTATCTCAATCCGATGTATCGCGAAGTGGAAAGCGTCGATGACTATATCCTTGACTGCGTGCGTCGGGTGCGGTCTGCAGGTCCTTGGACAATTGGCGCCAAAGCGGCTAAAAAGCTTGATATGCCGCTGCGCGAACTGGCATTCTCGTGGGCGGCGGAAATGATTTATGCCGCTGACGATATCCATCCCGAGGAGCACGAATTCCTGTCCCACTTGGCGGGGGATTTAGAAATCCCGGGAGAACTTGCCGGCAAGATTATGGCCGTCAGCGGAATTCGCAACCGGACACAGGAGAAGAGTGGAGCCAAGGGCACTTGCTAAATGGTCGGCAAATTGAAACCATCAC
>JBFIEP010000281.1:0-4406 GCA_041603335.1 Elusimicrobiota bacterium
CGCTGGCCGGTGGTCAACGGAAAAGAGACTCTGATCCGCTACCGGGAAGGCGAAGATCCTTATGTCGAGAAAGGCCGGGAAATCCAGTTCTACGGCAACGACAAGAAAACCGGCGGGAAAGCCATTATCTGGTTGCGGCCGTACGAACCCGCCGCTGAAGAACCCGACTCGCAGTATCCACTATGGCTGTGCACGGGACGGGTGCTCGAACACTGGCATTCAGGAACGATGACGCGACGGGTTCCGGAACTCTACAAGGCCTACCCCCACGCGACCGCGAACCTGCACCCCAACGATGCCAAGCGATACGGCATCGCTACGGGGCAAAAGATTCGCGTTGCGTCGCGCCGCGGGTCGGTGGAAGTCCATGCCGAGATCGGCGGACGTGTCACACCGCAGGAGGGAATGGTCTACGTTCCCTGGTTCGACGAAGACGTCATGATCAACGACGTCACACTGGACGCGTTCTGTCCTATTTCAAAGCAGACCGACTATAAAAAATGCGCCGTCCGCATTGAAAAGGTTGCCTGAGGAAGCCATGAAACGACAACTACTCCAAACCAAAACCCTCGCCGTTCTCGCGATCCTCACGCTCTGCGCTTGCGCGGGGTCGAAGATCGTATCCAGCCCCGGTCTCTACACCGGGGAAATCGGACAGAACCTCTATCCGACAGCCGAACCGGGCGAAACAAAGCCGCTGGCGCGCATGTATAAAAACGCCCCGCCCATGATCCCGCACAGTATTGCGGACTTCACCATAGAACGGACAAACAACGATTGTCTCTCATGCCATCAGGACGGCGGGGAATTGTCCGAGGGACATGTCGCGACGAAGGTTCCACCCTCCCATTATCTAAACGAACATACCGGGGAGCGCGCTAAGGATGGAGTTTTGGGGATTCGCTACAACTGCCTCCAATGCCACACACCGCAATCTGCGGAAAGCCCTCCCTCTAGGGCAACGGCGAAATAACCGGGCCCAGGAACCCACGCTTCCCGGCCGTGGTGTAGGGCTTACCCTTGGCCAGCGGGAACCTTTCCAATCAGTCGGGGTCCAACCGCGTAAGAACCTTCAGGGAGATTACGCATGAATTCACAATCGATCGGAATCAAACTTTCCACCATTGCCGTTTTAACGCTCGCCCTTCTAATACCCGTCGCCTTTGTCGATGATGTCCTCGATGAACGCATGGACCGCCGCGATGCGGCCCATAAGGAGATCACCTCTGCTTGGGGCCATTCGCAAACGGTGGTGGGTCCGATTCTGACGATTCCCTATAAATACCGGTACACCGCCAACGAGAAGAAACTCGTTGACGGGAAGGTGACCCACGCCCGGGTGCAGCGGACGGGGGTGGCCAACGCGACCTTCCTTCCGACGGATCTCACCGTTGGGGGAACCATGACCCCGAAGAAACTCCATCGCGGAATTTTTGAGTCAATCGTCTATTCCGGTCAGTTGGAAATTTCCGGGTCCCTACCTAAGCCGGATTGGGCTGCGCTCAAGATCGACCCCGAGGATGTTTTATGGGAGGATGGAACAGTTTCTTTGGCGATTTCCGACCTGCGCGGGACTCAAGGGGATCTTTCTATTGGTTTTGGTAAAAACACGATCCCGATGAATGCCGGATCGAAGCTTCCGGGTTATTCCTCGGGTGTGCACGCGAAAATCGGGGCAAAGCCGATTGCCGGAGATACCCCGTTTTCGTTGAGCTTGAATCTTAACGGAAGCGGCGCGCTTCAAATCGCTCCTATCGGAACCCGGACCAAGGTGTCGCTTTCTTCGACGTGGGAGTCTCCGAAATTCATGGGGTCCTTCCTTCCTGTGGACCGCGACGTCAGTGATTCCGGATTTACCGCGCGATGGGATATCCCGCGTTTCGGACGGAACTTCCCCCAGATTTCCAACGGGAGGGATAAAGGAATCCCGGTGCAGCAGCGGCTCGCCAAGTCGTATTTCGGCGTTTCGTTTTTGTCCCCGGTAGATGCCTATCGGTTAGTGGAGCGTTCGGTGAAGTACGCGATCCTATTTATCGCGATCGTTTTCTCGGCCTTCTTTCTGTTTGAGATTCTCTCGTCTTTGAGGATTCACCCGTTCCAGTATGTGCTGGTCGGACTTTCGCTATGCCTGTTCTTTCTCGTCTTGTTGTCGCTCTCGGAATTCATCGCGTTTGGCGCCGCCTATTTAGCGGCGGCGGCATTAACGGTCGTGATGAGTACGCTCTATAGTGCGAGTTTTCTCAAAGGGGGGAAGCGAGCCCTTTTGTTGGCCGCGGAAATGAGCTCGGTGTACGCCTATCTCTATGTGGTTTTGCAGATGGCCGATTTCTCCTTGTTGATGGGAACGGCATTGCTCTCCGGTATTCTGGGCGCGGTCATGTATGCAACCCGTCATGTCGATTGGTTCTCGCTCGACAATTCGTTTAGTTCCGCGATGAACAGGTAAAGTGCCTGGCACCATCGAAACTAGTTAGTAGAAGGCGTCGCCGCCGTAGGTGTCGTCCAGGGACTTCATATACCGCAGGAGTCCTTTAAGATTGCGGTCGAAGATTTTCGCGGGCCGGAGCGTTCGTCCCGCGTGCCGGACTTTTCTGGGAATGCCGAGCGTGGTCAGGACTTTTTCCTTGTCGGCGGTGTATTCAAGCTTTAGAGCGAGCAAGCCCTCGTATAGAGTGCGGGGGAAGCGGGTGATTTTAAGGTCGTGGGTAATGATACGCAGGGCGCGGCCTGGACGGTTCATGAATCCCGCACCATTATCGAGCATGAGCAGGCTCGGGGCGGGAAGGCGGTGCCAGCCGTCATCGGGATCAATGCGTCCATCGAGAGAAAACAGGTGGACATTCCCGCCTGCAAAGCGGTCGTTGTCTCCAATCAGGGCGTCGACGACAAGCATTCCGGTGAACTGTTCCAATAGATCGCGGGCCGCGAGTTCCGCACGGTAGCATCCGGCCGGTTTGTAGATTTGCGTGCATTGACGCAGTTCTATTGGCTTTCCGCCGTCGGAAGGACCGTCGTGAAAAAGATAGGGGTAGAGTTCGTGTTTCCTGACGTCGGCGAGCGTTCCCAGCGGCTGGTATAGCACGAGGGGATTGATCCAGGATTTAAACGCGCCGTCAAGCGAGTCGATGGCGGCAAGACGCTCAAGCATCGCTTTGCGAAACCGTTCCTTGGCGGCATAATGACCTTCGTGACGTTCTCCTCCATTAGGTTCGAAATCAATGTTTTCAAGGAGTTCCGCGAATCGGTCCAATTGCTCCGGACCGATTGTTTTTTCAACGGTGGGTGCACAGACCGGAAGCTTCAGGCGCCGGCAAAGATTGTACGCGATGATCTCGGCGGGATGAAGGGTGTTGCCGCTGGTCGGCTTGAAGACCCCGACTTTTCGTCCCTCAGCGTCTTTAACCTTTAAGATCATCGATGTCCCCTCGAGAGCGCCGAGCAGTGAGAGGCTGGTATCGGGAGCGTTGAGATCAAAGGACTCGAGGAATGCTTCTTCGGAGGCGAAGTAATCCTTTTCGTCTAAAAGCGCCGGTGCCGCTAGGGCGCCGTTTCCCAGAAGCAAGAGAAGTGCGCCAACGGGCTTAAAATTTTTCATCAATTTTTTGAATTTTAGAACTGTCTCCGCCGTTGGCTTCTATGAACTGCCCGGCGTAGTCGGAATTTTTGAATTCGAACGGAACCGAGTGCTGCGGTAGTGATTCCTGGGCTGCTGCGTTCCATAAACGGAGTGCTTTATCATCAGAACGTTCTCCGTCCTTGCCGAGAGTCGGTCCGAATCCGCCCAGTCGGTGCATGCTGATCGGCCATCCCCCATCCGGACAGCGGGATGATTTATTGCCGACAAACAAATTAATCAGCCAATAGAGCGCCCCGAAGACGAGTGCGAAAATAAGGAACAGAATAATAAAGAATAGAATGAAGTAGCTCCAAATGAGGAATCCGCTCCAGGCCCAGGCTCCCAAAACAAGGACCGCACTCCCTAGCAACGCGATGCCCACGGCGATATCATCGACTTTCGCGTGCTTGATGCAATGTTTGCAGATTGGATAATCCGCTATCCGGAGCGACTTATCATCCTCGATCTTAGCGGTCGCTTCCGAAGATAATGTGCAGCAGGCACAGCGCTCCGGCCAGACGAGTTCTCCCGGCGTGACCCAGACAATGGTATACCAACCCTTGAAGTCCACGGCTCCGGAGGCCAACCCTTTTGGAAGTTCTTCCATGTTGAAATTAGGATAGGGCGTTGGGGATTTAAAGACAAGTCCCAAAAAAAAAGAGGGATTATGTCGTTTTGCCTATTTTAATTTGGCTCGATTGTTAGTAAAAGAAACCAATGACATCCGTTTGGCTCTTCGGTGCCACATCGATGCCGGGTTTCAGTATACTTCGCCGCGCGCGCCAACAAG
>JBFIEP010000282.1:0-4399 GCA_041603335.1 Elusimicrobiota bacterium
ATGCCGCGCGATGAGGTTGCTTCGCAATTCAACGAGCTCTTCTTCAAAACGTTCCAATTGCTTGAGGATCGAGCCCAGAACCGGAAGATCGCGAACCGTCGGCTCCGGCAGGATATAGCGCCCGGCAAACGCTCGTCTTTCCACTGCCGCGAGGGCCACCGCGAGTTGGGGAACGTCCCCCGCTGCTAGCCAACGCTCATCCCGGGGATCAAGCCGCTTTTCGGGATAAACGAGACTGGCCCGTGAAAATCCGGGAATCTGATCGAGATCTTCGGCCGTATAAGGGCCCGCAGGCTCATCGCTGAGAAGCAGCCAATACCGCATCCCTATAAGGATGACCGGGCAGGTCCCTAGGCGCAATGTCCTAGACGTTACGGAACAGCGGCGACCGGGACTGGGGCATTGGAGTAGGGAATCGCCAAATAACGGGGATTGGGATAATCCTCGACCATGGCCTGAACCGCACGATCGAAAGTCGAAAATTTGGCCGGACCCATCCAGTTTCTATCCAACGCGATCAAATCCGACGTTCTAACAACCGGCATTCCGAGGGATTGGGAACGCGCGATCAACATCGAGGCTGAAACGGCCGATATTTTAGAATCCTGATCGACACAGGAGCCATCGGAAAGACGCCAACACGATGAAAAAATCAACTGGGAAACTAAGATCGAGGTGGTTAGCATTTGCATGCTTCCAGGATGGCGCAATTCGGTTACAGGGGCGTATCAGGAAGGTAAAGAATCGGTTAATCCCAAAAGACTTTTGATCTTTTCGTTTAATTGGTTAACGTTAAACGGCTTGGTGACATAATCGGTCGCCCCGAGCTCCAGGGATTGTTCAACATCGGTCAACGTTGATTTTGCCGACAGCATCAAGACGGGAACCTTCCTACACTTTGGAAGAGCGCGCAGCCGTGCAAGGGTTTCCCAACCCGAAATCCCCGGCATCATAATATCGAGGATAAAAAGGTCGAACGAGGATTCAGCGGCTAACTCCAACGCTCTTATCCCGTTTTCCGCTTCGATAAATTCATATCCGGAGCCCTCAAGAGTAAGCTTCATCATCCATCGAATTTGAGCCTCATCATCAATGACGAGGATTCTCTTTTTATCACCCATGTTGAATTTCCCTTTCGATCTGGTTTAAAAATACGCGCTGCGCGGGATGCCATGCAGAAAGCGGACGGGCAGCAATAATCATTTCCTCGGCATGCGCCACCGACTTCGCAAGCCCCTTTTTCAAGAGGACAGCCCCCATCATCACGGCGGACCGCCCATGCCCATTGGCACAATAAATAAGCACCCCGCCGGAATGTTCTGCGGCCCTAACGACCGCAGACAAAAACGCATTTTTCTCGGGGACAAATGCGTCCAGCGTTGGCACCGCGAGGTAAGAAACCCCGTAACCGGGATTTGCGAACTCGGAGGTCATATCAACAACAAGCGTTACCCCTTCCGGCAATTGATCCCGGAACACCCGCCGACCGAGCCATAATCCGGGAGCGACCTCGTCAACCGCGTTCTCGGAAGACACAAAGTTCTGCACATACCACGTCGACCAATTGATGATTAAAAAAGGAAGCAGCAAAATAACAGCTCCCCAGTTTAGGGTGCCATCATTCCGTTTTCCAAAAACCCGGCCTCCCACGCCAAAATAAGCCAGTCCCACCCAAACACAATTAGCGGCAGGCCAAGCCCAGAGCCAGCACTTCTCCAGCGCCATAAACCCCAAAAGACCGCCGATAAAAAGAAACGCGATCGCGATAAATTGATGGGGCCGCTTCTTCCTCATCTTCCGGTCAGTCCCGCGACCGCCTCGCTCCATTCCCGGCGACGGCGTTTAGCAGCGCCTGGTTTCATCCGGGGAGTATAACGACGGACCTTGAGCTTACGGTCGGCGGCAGCGGCGTTCTTCCACACGCCCGCACCGATTCCCGCTAACTTTGCAGCCCCCCACGCCGTCGACTCGGCAAACTCCGAGACGAGGACCGGCACGCCGAGAATGTCCGCCTGAAACTGCATAAGAAATCCATTGGCGGTAGCGCCGCCATCAACCTTAAGCGCATGGAGACGTCTGCCCATGGCCTCGACCACGTCCGCACTGCGATGGGCAATCGCCTCAAGCGTCGCTCTGACCAAATGCGCGCGCGTTGTTCCCCGCGTGATTCCCGTAATTTGTCCGCGTGCCGATGCGTTCCAATAGGGCGCGCCGAGTCCCGCTAACGCCGGGACAAAAACAACGCCTCCGGTATCTGAAACAGAACGCGCCAGCCGCTCGGTTTCGGCAGCCGTTGCAACCAGTCCCAATCCATCCCGCAGCCACTGAACGGCGGAACCGGCGACGAAAACCGAACCCTCTAAGGCGAACGCCTTGCGTCCGTTGGCGTCGCACGCCAACGTCGCGAGCAGCCCCTGGGGCGGGCGTACATAGGAGTTTCCGGCATTAACGACGAGAAAACAGCCCGTCCCGTAGGTATTTTTTGCCTCGCCCGGACGATAACACGCCTGCCCGAATAAGGCAGCCTGCTGATCTCCCATCATCGATCGAATCGGAATCCCGTTCTTCGTCCACCCGAATTCGGAGCCGGACGCAAGCACTCTAGGCAAAAGACTTCTCGGGACCCCGAAAATTTTTAGTAGTTCCGGGTCCCACTCCCCCGTCTTAATGTTAAGCAGCGAAGTGCGTGAAGCGTTGGTCAGGTCGGTGGCATGAACCTGTCCCTCGGTAAGCTTCCACAACAACCAGCTATCGATGGTGCCGAATGCCAGGCGCCCTGCTGCGGCTTTTTTCTTAAGCCCGGCGTCGTGATCCAGCATCCAACGGATCTTAGTGGCGGAAAAATACGGATCAAGCACGAGCCCGGTCTTCGCCCTTACCGTTTTCTCCAACCCCCGTTTACGAAGCCGTTCACAGACCGGGGCGGTCCGCCGATCCTGCCATACGATGGCCCGGCGAGCCGGCTTGCCCGTAATGCGATCCCACAACACGGTGGTCTCTCTCTGGTTGGTAATACCGATGGCGGCGATTTTGCGGTTTTTCACCGCAGCCTTCATAACCGCCTTGGTAACCCTCCAAATTTCTTCAGGGTCATGCTCGACCCAACCCGGTTTCGGGAAGTACTGCTTAAATTCTTTATAGGCAGAAGCAACAACGCGGGAGTTCTGGTCATAGACAACCGCGCGGGACCCGGTGGTTCCCTGATCAATGGCGAGGACATAGCGTTTCATCCTCACCATCGTAGCAACCGATTAATAGGAGGTCCAGACGCTTCCTCTCGAGTCGGTATGAGTACAGTTCACAACCAGGGTTCCCCAATTGGGATCCGTCGGATTGTTGTTGTACAGCCAGCCGCCGACATCGGTCGGTTCCGAACCCAAAACAATGTGATTTGAATCCTCGTGCCATTTTCCGGGCTTCGCTTGCGGGAGGAGGGAAAGATATTTCCCTCCAATCAGCAGGGTCTCCAAGTGGGACGGGTAGTTTCCCTGCTTATCTCCATAATAAATAGAGAGGGCCGAGCGTATCGCCCCGAGATTGCCCCTCGTTGCCCCTTGTTCGGAGTAGCTATTTAGATCCGATATTTTCGGAATGGTGATTGCTCCCAAAAACAAAAAGATAAGTATCAGGATATAAAGCGCATTTACATTTGAAACTTCCCTTTCCAAGCTGCGGCGAGTGGGTCTTCCCCGTCCCCGTAGAAACAGCCTGACCCGCTGTCCCTGCCAATAAACCCTTAATCCCAGAAAGACGGCCCCTAAGGCATAAACAACTGCGACGGGCGATAGAAGCACCCTTTCGGTGCCTTTAACGCAAAACGCAAGAGAAAGGATCGTAAGCGCCATCCAACCCGTTTCATAGACAGCCCAACGGCGGCGTAGGGCAGTCGACGCTGATGCAATTCTAGGCCGCTTTAGAGAGACGGTTTCATTCGGGTGAGCCACAAGGGCTCCGGACGTTTCGGGCAATTTATCCAGCTGAATTCTGTGTTTTTCATAACCACCTCTCATACGGAAAGAGAATCAATATTAGTGCCAATCTACCGGCCTTGCTAGAATACGACCATGCTGGACGATTCCTTAAATTATCTGGATTCAGATGAGGCCGAAGCCTCGATTAAGCTTGACCCCTATTGGCCTAAATGGAATTCCCCCTGGTGGCACATGACGCTGCTCTGGGAACTCGGAGAAGCCTCGCGGATTCCCGAGCGTATGGTAGATGCGATGGTAGAAGCACTCAACACGCATTACCTCGATTTATTTCCAATCCGGGAAACCGAGATGCCGCCGGATAAGGATCCCTACCGCCATGTCGCCTGCCACTGCGCCCTGGGGACCATGTACCGCGTGCTTGCCGCGCGGGGCGTCGATGTTGATGGAAGGGTGCCCCATCTACGGCC
>JBFIEP010000283.1:0-4392 GCA_041603335.1 Elusimicrobiota bacterium
ACAGCTCGCGATCGAACGGACCTTCGAAGGTCTCAACTACGGTCCGGCAGAAGTCGGCATGCTCGAAGCGCATGGAACGTCTACCAAGGTCGGCGATGCGGTCGAAGTGGAAACCGCAACGAAACTCTTCGGTGCGGCGGAGACTCATTCCATCGCACTCGGTTCGGTCAAATCCCAGATCGGACACCTCAAGGCTGCCGCCGGAGCCGCAGGAATTATCAAAGCCGCGCTCGCCCTGCATCATAAAACGCTCCCGCCCTCGATCAATTTCGAAAAGCCCAACCCAATCGTGGACTGGAACAAGAGCCCCTTTTACGTCAACACCGACGCGAAGCCGTGGGACGGCGACCGCATCCGCCGGGCCAACGTTTCCGCCTTCGGCTTCGGCGGAACGAACTTCCATGTTGCTCTTGAAGAATATTCAGAGAAGACGAAGTCATGGACTCCCGGCCTTGTCCAGGCATCAGAGGCACTCCTTAACCAGGTCGACGCTCCCGAGCTTCCTGAAAACCTCGGCGCGGAAGCCTTTATCTTCTCGGGCCCGGATGAAAAGTCCGTTCTCAACAAAGCCCGTTCGTACGCGGCACCGAAATCCGGACCTCTCACGAAAGCTGCAGCCGCCTGCAACAACGAAGCGCTCGACGAGTACCGCCTAACCATCGCGGCGGAGTCTGCCGAGAAGCTTGCCTCAAAAATCGACTTCGCGCTGCAAAAGGCCGTCGATGGCGCGTGGAAAAACCCGCCGATTCCATTTAAGCCTAAGAGCATCCACCTCGGGAAGAAACGGGCAAAGACCCCGAAGGTCGCGTTTGTATTCCCGGGGCAGGGATCTCAATACGTTGACATGCTCAAAGACCTGCGCTCCAAGTACAAGGTCGTTGAAGAAACCTTTATTGAAGCCGACGCGATCATGACAAAAATTATCGGGGAAGGACTCTCCGATATTCTCTTCACCAAAGGCGGGGAAAGCAAGGAACGTCTTGCCGAAATGCAGGAACGGATCAAGCAAACAGAAATCACACAGCCGGCCGTTTTGACCGCCGATGTCGCGATTTTGCGCTTGCTTCGGCAATACGGCCTCGAGCCGGATGTTGTCGCGGGGCACAGCCTCGGGGAATACGGCGCACTCGTCGCCGCCGATGTCCTTTCTTTTGAAGATGCCCTGCTTGCTGTCAGCGCGCGCGGCAAAGAAATGGCAGAGGTCAACGTTCCCGACAACGGAAAAATGGCGTCCATCGCGGCCCCCGTTGAGAAAGTCGAGGCCATCCTTAAAAGCGTTGAGGGATATGTCATCGCGGCGAATAAAAATTGCCCGATTCAAACCGTCATCGCAGGAGCGTCCGACGCCGTTGAAGCCGCTATCGCCAAATTCCGCTCGGAAGGAATCCAGGCGGTGCCAATCGAGGTCTCCCACGCGTTCCATTCCGAAATTATCGCTCCGGGTGCTGTCCCCTACGAGAAATTCCTGAAGACAATTTCTCCTCGGGCCCCTAAGATCCCGGTCTCCTCGAACGTTACCGCCGACTATTACCCGGCCGATCCCGAGAAAGTCCGCAAACTCATGGTGAAGCAGATTTCCTCTTCAGTGGAATGGATCAAGCAAGTCGAACGCATGTACGCCGACGGCGTCCGGGTCTTCCTCGAATGCGGTCCGAAGCGCGCGCTCACGGCCTTTATCACCGCCACGCTCGAAAAGAAAAAGGATGTCGTTGTATCATCCTCGAATCACCCCAAGAAAGGGGGGGTTCACGAATTTAACGACATGCTCGCGAAGCTCACAGCCGCCGGCATCGAATTGGATTATTCCGTAACGAAACTCGATTCGCCGAAGTGCGTCTACACAGAAGGATACAAGGCGTGGCTAAAAAAACAGGACGCCCCTGCGATCGTAAAAACAGAAGCGCCCCGCGAAACGACCGTTTCAAGCAATGTTCAGGAAGTTCTCGATAAATGGGACCTCTATCTCGGACCTGTCGTTGTCAGCGGCCTCGGAGCCGGTGCCCCGGGCTCATGGGACCGTGTCTTTCGCGACAGCGCGATGGACGACATCCTCGCCGGGAAAAATCTTATCGAGCCTGTCTCGGCAGAGATGCGCGAGCAAATCCTCGAGAAAAAACTGGACAAGGTAAATAAGTCCGACACGGGCGCGCATACCATCACGCGTCTCGAGTCCATAGAGGAAGTTCTCCGCCTTTCCGGTCAAGCCGGCGAGTTTAATATGAGCGAGGAGTTCGGTGTGCGCGGCTCCATCTCGAGCCTTATGGATGTAACCGCAAAGATGGGACTCGCGGCAGCGATTATCGCCCTCAAGGATGCCGGCATTCCTCTGGTGCGCCACTACAAAAAGGCCACGACAGGAAAGATGATTCCGACTCACTGGGGACTTCCAAAAGCATTGGGCGACGGAACGGGAGTGATCATGGCCTCGGCCTTCCCGGGACTCGACAGCCTCGTTGATGATATGTCGAAGTTTTTCGCACACAAATACTCTGCGAAACCGGACACCGAAGTCTGGAAGTTCTACGACACACTGATCGCTTCCCTCAAAAACGAGGAAGACCGCAAAACCGTCGCGGATTGGTATGCCAACTACAAAGCGGAGCATCCTGCGTCCGGCTCTCAAGAGGACACCTATAAATTCTCCCGCTCGTTCCTGTTCCGCATTCTTTCTCTCGGTCATGCTCAAAGCGCCCAGTTCCTCGGGGCGAGAGGCCCGTGCACCCAGGTAAACGCTGCGTGCGCATCTACAACCCAGGCTGTCGGTATTGCCGAGGACTGGATTCGCAACGGCCGCTGCGAACGCGTCATCATCATGTCTGCCGATGACATCACGAATGATAATCTTATGCCCTGGCTTGGTGCAGGATTCCTTTCCTCAGGGGCGACGAGCACCTCGAATGTTGTTTCAGAAGCCGCACTTCCATTCGATCGGCGCCGCAACGGAATGATCGTCGGCATGGGCGCATCAGCACTCATCGTCGAAAACGGAACGAAAGCGGAAATGCGCGGCGTAACCCCGCTTGCGCAGGTTCTTGGAACGCAATTCGACAACAGCGCCTATCACATCACACGGCTAAACACCGAGCATGTTTCCGCGACGATGGCGAAACTCATGCAAAAGGTTGAAAAGCGCTACGGCTACGCGTGCGACAAAGTCGCCGGTAAAACTTTATTCATGTCGCATGAAACCTACACCCCGGCCCAGGGCGGAAGCTCGGCCGCCGAAGTGGAAGCGCTTAAGGCAACGTTCGGCAAAAACGTCGACAAGGTGATCGTCACGAATACGAAAGGATTCACCGGTCACTCGATGGGCGCCAGCATTGAAGATGTCATCGCGATACGCGCGATGAACCTCGGCAAGCTTCCTCCCATCGCGAACTACAAAGAACCCGATCCGGAGCTCGCCGGCATTACGCTTTCAAAAGGCGGTGCCTACGACTGCGAATTTGCACTGCGCCTTGGTGCAGGATTCGGCTCCCAGATTGCGAAGACCTTCATGCGGCGCATGTGGCATGTCAGCCAGCCCCGCATTCCGAACAAACCGAAATACGAGCACTGGCTCGCCGTTGTATCGGGAATCGATAATCCCGAGATTGAAATTGTAAAAAACACGCTTCGCATCAAGGACGCCGGACGGGAAGCAGCGGTCAAGGTGTATGAGCGCACGATGGCTCCGGGAGCGAAACCGGACTTCGGTTCCCTTAATAACGCCGCCAAAAAGGAAGCACCTGCGGCGGCACCCGCAGCAGCTGCAAAACCTGCAGCAGCCGCTCCCCGGAACCTTGATGAAGCAAAGATTCAAAAAGAAATCATCACTCTTGTCAGCGGCAAAGTCGGCTATCCCGAGGACATGCTTGAACTAGACCTCGACATGGAAGCCGATCTCGGCATCGACACGGTGAAACAGGCCGAACTGATCGGCATTATCCGCGATAAATACGAGATGCCCAAAGATGAGAATCTTTCGCTCAAGGACTACCCGACGCTTAGACACGTCATTAAGTTCGTGACAGAAGGAGGGGGAAGCGGCTCTGTCGAAGCAAAGCCGGAGCCCGTCAAGGCAGCAGCTCCCAAAGCGGCCCCTGCGGTTTCGTCCGATAAAGACGAAGCCAAGATCACGGCGGAAGTCGTGACGCTTGTCAGCGGGAAAGTCGGCTATCCCGAAGAGATGCTGGAACTCGACCTCGATATGGAAGCGGACCTCGGCATCGACACGGTGAAGCAGGCCGAACTCATCGGCATCATCCGTGAGAAGTACGAGATTCCTAACGACGAGAATCTCTCGCTGAAAGACTATCCGACGCTAAGACACGTCATCGGTTTTGTCATGGCAGGCGGGGCTTCCTCAATAGCTGCAACGGAAGCGGCTCCAAAAGAAGAAGTAAAAGTCGA
>JBFIEP010000284.1:0-4390 GCA_041603335.1 Elusimicrobiota bacterium
ATTAGGGTAAACATTGTAGAGCGCAGCCCGCCCGGGGTAAGCAGGGCTGTTACGGCCGTCTCTCCCTTAAATTCAGCTTCCCCCCGTCCACCAATAACACGAATGCCCTGCACCCTGCCTGTTTTATCCCGTCCAAGAATGACAAAGCGGCGAATCGGCCCGATATCCTTCACCCTTTCGACGCGTTTGCGAATCGGTTCCGGATCAAGAATTCTGACCCAGCGATTCCAATGTCCCGGGACGATGGCGGATGCCTCGTGGTACAGCTTTTTGTTCGGGAAGTGGTGTGTGAGTCGTTCCAGATCGAGAGGGCTCCGTAAGACTAAGGCCGGCGTTTTCCTGTCCTGAATCCCCGAAGCCGTGGACCATCCGCAGGATTGGTGTTCAACGACTTCCTTGTCGCCTGCGGGGCGCATTGTAACACCGACAGTATCGCGTACGGCTTCAGTCGCTTCGGCTCGTTCCTTGGAAAGTCCGTGGTAAACAAAGCAGTGTTCGGAATCGCAGAGTTGGGTTCGTTCCGCGTTCGGTTTTTCCTTCCTGACTTTGTCTAAGACCTTGGAGCGCATTAACACCGAAATAGCGCGGTAGGCATCAGGAGGACTATTCGGCGGCAATGCTCCGGCGGTAATGCCGAATAGATATTCCTGAAGCGGTACGTCATTGACCAGGTGAAATCCTTCGGGAGTGGGAATGATTTCAACGGACCCGCGTAATTCCCGGTCGGATAGATTCAGGCCCCGGGGATCGGTGGGTTGCGGGTTTTTGATGAGGACGGTGAACCCGTCAACGGCCGGGTCGAATCGGAAAGCCTGCTTTGTGACGTATACGATATTTCCGTTTGTATCCCGGACTTCGATAAGGCGGCTATCTGCTCGGTAGAAAACTTCCCATTGCCGGAATGCAGGTGCGGGCTGCACAACTTCGTCATCAAGGCGAACGTCCCACAGTCGCGTCGTCGTACTTCCCATGACGTAGAAACGCGTCAAATGGCGCGGGCGACCATCGGGACCGGTAAACAATCCAATTCGTAGGCGTGGGGGAGCGCGATCACTACTTGTTCCGTATTCAAGGCCCCTAAACATCGGGCGAGCAAGTTTGATGAGCGGCAGTGAATCCGAGGGGCGACCCTCTATATAGCGTTCAAGCTTGGCGAGTTTTTTCTTGGCTTCTTCATCGCGTGGAGCGAGGTCCAGCAGAAATTTGTAGGCCTGCCAAGCGGCTTTGGATTGTCCGGTCTTTTCGTAGAGACGCCCTAATTCCCGGGCGGCTTGCGGTTGTTTGCGATCCGCGGCGAGAGATTCCGTGTAATACTGGATTGCACCGCTGTAATCCCGGCGTCGGGAAAGCATCCTTGCGATAGAGAGTGAGGCGATTGGGCGTAGATAGGTGCTCCGGCTCATTGCGTCCTTGAATTCAGGAAGCGCTGCTTTATCGTTTCCATCAATCGATTGCGTGAGTCCAAGCCCAAGGCTTGCTTCACCATGATCATCGGGCCGCGTCGCGGTTTCGATGCCTTTTCGGAAGGCGTCGCGCGCTTCGCCGAAGCGACCGAGTGAGAGATAGTTCCATGCGCGTTGGTTCCACAAAAAGGCGTCTTCCTTGTTCAGTAATGTGGCCTTCAGCCATTGAGCGGCGGCTTCATTGGGTTTCCCTTGATCGCGCAGCATCAGTGCAAGGTTCGCTGTAGGCGTTGGATCCACAGACCCGAGCGTGACTAGGTATTGGTATCCGCTTTCCGCGGCGGCATAACGCCCCTCTAGAAATTCCGACAATGAGCCTCGATAGGTATCGATGATTTCTGAATCGGGATCAGCGGCATGCCCCGGCCCTATTGGACCGGCAATGAGTACCGCCGCTAAAAAGCGCAGGATTCGTTTCATCTTAACGCGTCCCATTTTTTAAAGAAGAGTCGTCGGATTCTGCCGGACGGACAATTTCGCCTTTCTTCCGTGGAATTCGAACCTCGATGCTGTTGAGAATGACGCGTCCCCATTTAAATTTTCGCTGGCGCCCGAGGCGCGCGGCATTGGGCATTTTCGCTTTTAAATACGCGATTTCGAGGCCCTTTCCTTCCGCTTCTTTTAGTTTCGCGGCGACACGTCGAAATTCGGAAAGGTACTCCCGGTCCTCTCGGGCTTGAATGGACCTCTCTAGATCTTCGGCCAAGGGCGAGGTCGTTTTGATCGAAGGGTATAGGCGGCGTTGATACCAATTGCGTGCGTATCCTGAGTAACTGTCGTAGCCCCATGCGAACGCCCCCCCGAGCGCTACGAGCGCGAGAAGACGGCGAAGTTTCTTCATTGAAAGCGGCCGTCGTTCCCTTTATAACGGTCCGGGCGCGTTGTGTCAATCGATGCCGGCTATCCCGGGAGCAGGAGCTCATCGAGGGTTAGCTCCGCGTTCGATTTTCCGGAGGTCTCTTCTTCGTCGTCAGCGAACGGATCCGCTGTGTCTTCCGGGGCGGGTTGAGAGGGTTTTTTCCGTGAGCGTCGTTTACGGGGTTTAATTTCCGGAGCCGTTTCACCTGCAGCTTCTGCTGCCGTTTCATCGATGGGGGCCCGCTCGCCAAGCGAAGATTCTATCAACATTTGTCCGAGCGGGTCGGTGAGAGAACCGTCGGAATTAAGTTCGTCCCGCGGCTGGGGTTTGCCTTTTCGGCGCGAGGCCCCGCCGCGCCGTCGACGTTTGGTGGAACTGCGTTTTGGTTTTGTCTGCCGCACTGCCGGACGGCGCGGCTTCGACGTAATTTTCCCTTCCAAGGCATCCTTGCTTTTGGCCGTTAGGCCGCGGATCTGTCCGGCGTCCAGTAATACCTCGAATTGATAGTCGGGGTTTGCGCCGGGACTCCCATAGAAATTAACCTGAAAGCGGTCCTCTCCTTTGTGTTCCGCGTTCCAAGGTTCCAAGCGGCGCTTGGAGCTGGCGCCGGTTCTTAAGGTCATCGCCAGGGTTTTCCCATTTGTTCCGACGGGCCAATTTTTTGCGAAATCGATCGCGTCCTGGGTGCGGTCGATCATATCCTCAACGATCGGTGTTTCCACCGGCTCGGGCATCCGGGTTTCTTCCGTGTCCTTAACAGTCGCTATCGGTGCGGCCTTTTTCGGCATGAGTCCGAGTTTTACTAAATGGGGTTTGAGAATCGGTTTCACCTTGGCGATCAGGGGTTTTAACATCGGTTTTGCTTTGGCGATGATGGGGTCGACCTGTTCTTTAGGAATGAAGCCCATCTGGTAGCCTTGGAAAATGCCTCCGCCTATGATAGTGATTAGGATAACGAAAATCATGAGCTTTCGGAAAAAACCGCCCTTTTTCTTTTGCGCGGTAGAGGCTGCCCCTGCGGCGGAAAGGTCGACGAGTTCGGGCTCCGCTCCCCCACCCAGATCGGAGATCTCTTGACCGGGGGTGGGCATTGCCATGCTTGGCGGCGGGACAAGCGGTTCCGGCGCCATCGCACCCGTTTGCGTAATCGGAATATCGAGCCCTTGACCGGGTACAGGAGTATCAAGCGGTTCGAGACCGGGAGCGGCATCCGGAGCGATTCCCGGCGGCGGCTCAAGCGAAATGGGGGCATCGAGAGTGACAGGGGGAGGATCCATTGAGGGTGCGGAGAGGTCGAATTCATCTCCCCCCGGCATTTCCATCCCCGGTGGAGGCGGTAGATCTCCCGCAGGGGTCGGTAAATCTCCCGGTGGAGGCGGAAGTTCTCCTAAATCGGGTGCAGAAAGGTCGCCGGGGAGTGGTGGAAATTCCCCAGAGACGGGTTCCTCTTCCAGCGCTGGCGGAGGAACTTCTTCAAGCGAACCCGCTTCCGCCGGAGGGGGTGGAAGTTCACCGAGTTCTCCAGCGGCTCCGAATTCCGGCGCATCCAGGCCGGGAGTTTCGAGAGCGGGAGCGTCCATTGTGGGCGGAGCATCCGGAAGGTCAAGATCGGCGCCCGCAGGTTGGGGCTTCAGGGAAATTGATTTAAGTCCCCCTACTTCTTCCTTAAGTTGGTCGCGCAGCTTGTCTTGGTTTTCTTCGAGTTTAGATAGAGAGCCCTGGATATCGGAACGAACGTTGTCTAATTGACCGCGAAGATCCTCGATGAGTTGATTTTCTTCTTTTACTTCTGCCTGTGTTTTTCCGATTTCTTCTTTGAGTCCTGTTTCCGATGATTCAAATTTTGATTCGAGTCCAGTAACCTTTTCCCCGAGTTGAATCGCTTCCTGACCCTTTTCATCAAGCTGAACCTTGAGTCCGGTGATCTCTTCATCCCGTTGCCGCAATTCATCCTGCATTTGGTTTAGGGAATTTTCCAAGAGTGAGACTTTTTCCTGAAGTGTCCCGAGAACCGCGAGATCGCGGAGTGTCGGTTCCGGCGGGATCAGACTAGCGCCTGGATCCAGTG
>JBFIEP010000285.1:0-4386 GCA_041603335.1 Elusimicrobiota bacterium
GACCGCGTGTTCCTCGGCATCCTTCAACCACCGGTCAAATTGCGCGATCGGATCGGCAAGGAGGGTATCGTCGGTCAGGCGCTCCATACGCCTAGTGTAGCACTTGAGGTTAGGCCAGGTTCGAGGTCCCCGCTCCGGGATCATCCGGACCGGCCCACTGGATCGCTTCGTCTTTCGCGACTTTATCGCCGGCAGCCGCGTCCTCGTTTCCTTCCGCGGCCGTATAGGAAATAAATCCAAGCGCGCCGCCGACGGCAGCAAGCAAGCCGCCTTGGTTCGTCTGGCCTTTAGCGAGGACCATCACCCCAATTCCCGCTATGACCGCAGAGACTGCAGCGGCACCGTAGGCCAGTCCCTTGGCCGCGCCTTTCGTGGCGGGATTTTTTCCAAGGACATAGGAGGCCAACAGCAGCACCGACGCGATCGGCAATAGGATCATCGCGGTATCGATCATCTTTTGATTCGGAGTGACGTTCTTACCTTTACCAACAGAAGGCGCCGATTCCTCACCAGGACTCGAAGCGTTTGAACCACCCGCGTTTAACGGTCCTCCTCCGCTAAGTCCGCCGGTTTCCAAAGCCTGCCCGCCCCCGCTAATGGCATTACCCGAGGCCCCGGCTCCGGAAATTCCCGATCCGATATTTCCCGATCCGTCCCATTGAGAATTGTGGGAAGACGCCGTGGTGGCCGCGCCCGAACCCTTCGTCGCACTCATCGCGCGATTCATTCTCGAAAGTTTTTTTCCGGTGGCACCGCGCAGCTTCGAACCGCCGTGCCCCGCGCCAATCCCGGTTTTTCCACGGGTGATCGACTGCGTCCGGCCCTGGCTCATCGCCCGGGCTTGCCCCTGCGTCGCCGCAGGCGGGGGGGATTTCATTTTCAAATCAAACCCGCCGCCGCTGCCTCCCGACATCCCCACTCCGCCGGAAATCTTGGGACGAACAAAGGCCTTTGCGAGCTTCTTAGTCTCTTTCTTATGGGACTCTTTCTTCTTCTCGTCGCTCTTCTCTCCTTTAAACGGATCCATCGCCCGCAACGCCGCCGCCTCCGGAGTTTCAACCGAAGCCGCTTGATTCAACTCCGCGGTCTCTTCCGCGGTCTCTTCATACGCTTCGTTGATGCTCCGTTCTTGGGAAACCTTGCGGATATCCTCGCGTACCCCATCCCGATTGGTCTGACGGAACATCTCGAGTGCGTTCGGTCCGCTTTGTGAAGCCCCCGGAAGTCCTTCAACAAGTCCCAAATTATAATGAGCGGGATGGGTCCGGATCTTAGCCTCAACGGAAGACTTGGCGAGATAAGAATCGTCCTCCGCGGCACGCTTAGCGATATCCTGCCATCCGATAGCCGATATCACCGCCGCAGCCATGACCGTAGAGGCAACGACGGGAACCGATGTCATGAATGCCTGAAACATCGCGAAACCGCTTTGCGGGGCGGCCCCGGTTCCCCGGGCAAGAACCGCGAGTGTCGCGGCGCGAGCGCCGTCTTCTTTTTTTCGATCTTCCATCATCAATACCCCTGCGCGGCGATTATTGCCCCGAGTCCGGCCATGGAGGCCCCTTGAACCGTCTGCCCCGTCGCCATCATGCCGACCCCCGACAAACCCATTAAGCCGCCGGCGTTCGCCGCACCCATCTGCTGGGCAGCGCCGATACTATTGGGCAATTCACTCGCGTTCAATCCAGTTGATTGAAGCAGGGCTTGCGACGCAAGGGGCAATAAATCTCCGCCGCCAACAGCCCCTGTTTGCGGCTGGAATTCTTCTTCTGCAGTTTCTTCCGTTGTAAAATTTTTCCCGGAACTTCCATCCCTTCGATCCTGCTCCAGCTTTGCGGCAGAAGAGGCCAGTGGGCCGCCTTCCCCCTCGTCTTCAATTTTCTTACGCGCCGCAGCCTTTCCACCGATTTTATAATCGCGAACAGAACTCTGCCCAAGAGACGTTTTAGCCTGCAGCTTCCAATCCGTAAAACTGGCCGCGTCCCACATTTTCTTATGCGCTGAACCCGCAGATTCTCCCTTCCTGTCTGCGTACGACTTCATCGTCGCTTCCATCCCCTTAAGCTTATCAAGCGCCTTACTATTGCCTAGCTCCAATTTTGTGCCGCCCTTACCGCGCTTCATCGCCCACCCGCGCATCAACGATTTCGAATTGCGTTCTTTATTATCCATTCGGCCAATACCGCCGCCGCCCCCGTCTCCACGCCCGGACCCGCTGCGGCCGCCGATCGATCCTCCGGCGATTTCCTGACCCTGAATTTCACCAACGACGGGGTCGCCATTTTTGTCATAACGGGCCCTCCCCGAACGCGCCGATGACCGCTGCTTCTCTGTTTCGGGGCGGAGCCCGCCCCAGGAATGCCGTCCTTTTTTGAGGTCCCCGGTACTCACCGAACCCACCAAACCCGAAGACTCCGGCGGCAAACGGGGAGGGGGGCGATCCCCTAAATCGAATGGATCGTCGGCATCGGATCTGTCGGCTTCACGAAGGCTTCCCGACAATGATCCCGGACGAGCCATTTCATTTCTCGTGGCATCGAGACGGGGATTACCAACATGCCCGTTGACCAGAAAATCGCGGATAACGAGAAAGGCAAACATCACAACGGCGGTGAGAAACGCGACCCGAACAGGCATCGAGGTAAGCCAAAAGAATATGCCGCCGCCGCGGCGCTCCTCTTCCTCCTCATTTGGGACAGGAGGGAGCGGAACCTGGATCTGGTTCTCAGCCATAAGCGTCCCTCAAGGGGAACGTTAATAGTGTAAGCGGGGCTTAGAGAATTTCAAGGGCCATATCCGCGAAGCCTTCTGCGGGCGTTTTAGGCCTATATTTCGTGAAATCATACAGACGGGAGCTATTGAGCGAACAATCCGCAGGACGGGTAATCCCGACCGAAGCCATCGTCACCGCCCGGATTTTCGTATCGTCGAGCTTGAGCGCTTCACAAAATAAGCGCCCAAATTGCAGCCGGCTGATTGTTTCGGGCCCGCCAAAATGAAAAATCCGGTCCCGATCGGCGGGCCATGGAGCGGCATCGACCAGGCGGACCAGGATTTCCGCCGCATCCTTCACGTATAAGGGGGTCCGAAATTGATCCGCATACAAATCCACCCCTTCCCCGGAACGGATTTTTTTGTAGATTTCCGCGCAGAACGTGGGACGGCCGACCGGACTCCAACCATATCCATTCGCAAATCTAAGGACCAGACTTTCGCTGCATTCCTCCAACACGATGCGCTCGCCTTCGACCTTTGTTCGGGAATAAACAAGGGAGGGAGATACCGGATCAATCTCCCGATAGGGCGCCAGCGTGCCGTCAAAGACAAGATCGGTCGAAAGGAAAATCAGGCGCTTTGCCGTTTCCGCGAAAACCCGCGTGGCGAGAACATTAACGCGCTCCGCTTTAGCAGGATCCTCTTCGCAGGGACCCGGCCGCGAAATTGCAGCGGCATGGATGACTAAGTCGGGCCTCTCAATCTCGACTAATCGGCGGCAGGCGCCCAGATCTTCAAGATCAAGGCGGACTAAGCGCACTCCATCGAGAGGCGACCCTTCAAGATCGTAAGTCCCTACAACTTCATGGGACTGCGACAAACGCGGTGCCGCCCAGCGTCCGAGAAAGCCGCTCGCCCCTGTGAAGAGAATTTTCAATTCTTAGACATGAAGGGATACGGAAAGTCCGATGGCGGAACAAACAACTCCTTCGTTGTCCGCGTCGAAACCCACCGGATCAGGTTTAAAAAACTACCCGCCTTATCATTTGTTCCCGAAGCGCGGGAACCGCCGAACGGCTGCTGCCCGACGACTGCCCCGGTCGGTTTGTCGTTCACATAGAAATTGCCGGCGGCGTGCATTAAGACATCGCTTGCCTGACGGATGGCGCCCCGATCACGCGCGAGAATCGCCCCCGTCAAGGCATAGGGAGATGTCTTGTCGCAGACCCGAAGCGTTTCCGCAAACTTCTTTTCCGGATACGTGTAGACAGTCAGGACAGGACCGAATAACTCCTCACGCATCGTGATGAAGTCGGGCTTTGAAGTTTTGATAACGGTCGGCTCGATGAAGTAGCCTTTTTTGTCGGACGATTTTCCGCCGAAAATAAACTTCGCTCCGTTTCTCGGCTTCACGTGGGGAAAATAGCCGGTAATCGTATCGTAGGCGGATTTATCGATCACCGCGTTCATGAAGTTTGAAAAATCATCGGGCGCGCCCATCTTAAGCCGCCCCAACTGCTCTTCCATTCTTTTCTTAACCTTCGGCCACTGCGATTCTGGAACATAAGCCCGCGAGGCGGCAGAACATTTTTGTCCTTGATACTCGAAGGCACCGCGCGTCATCGCGGTCGCGGCATTGTCGATGTCCGCCGAGGCATGCATAAAGATGAA
>JBFIEP010000286.1:0-4362 GCA_041603335.1 Elusimicrobiota bacterium
CCGAGGCGATTGAAAAATTGGGCGAGCGTGTGGGCGTTGAAGTTAAGCGCCAACCGCGGGTTTTCTCCGCCGAGGATAAAAAACGGCTTGCGGCTAAAGAAGCGCTCGAGAGTGCCCAGGAATATTATCACCGCGTTTTGATGGATCGTTCCGAAGCGAAGGGAGGCCGCGATTACTTCCAGCGGCGCGGGCTCAAGAAGGAAACAGTCGAGATGTTTAAACTTGGCTACCGTCCCAAAAAGGGCGGATTACTTCCGGCTGCGGCGAAGAAGGGTATTGATTCCTCTGTCCTGCTTGACGCCGGCCTCGCTGCGGATCGCAAAGGGAAGGTGCAGGAGTTTTTCTGGGATGAGCGGGTGATGTTCCCGATCCATAATTCCAAAGGCGAGACGATCGGCTTTGGAGGGCGAACCCTCGGCGGCGATGAACCGAAATACGTTAATTCAAGTGAATCGATTTTCTTCTCGAAACGAAAATCCCTTTATGGACTTCATTTAGCTCTCCCGAAGATGCGAAAGACGCGCACCGTTTTATTGCTTGAAGGGTATATGGATGTCATTGCCGCCCATCAATTCGGTTTTGTAAATGCTTGCGCCCCTCTCGGGACGGCTTTGACGGAAGAGCACATCACGATGCTTAAACGATTTGTTGATCGTGTTACTCTCATATTTGACGCGGATGCAGCCGGTGCCGCTGCAGCTTTGCGCGGTGCGGAGCTTTGTCTTGCTCAAGGGCTGTCAGTGGGTGTTGTGACCGTCCCTGGGGCAAAGGATCCTGACGAATTGCTCCAAGCCGAAGGTGCCGGAGCCTTGCAGTCCGCGATTGATAACGCGGAAGATCTTTCATCTTTTAAAACCCGGGTCTTACTCAAGGGGCGGACAGGGACCCTGGCCTCCGAAGAGAAGGCCCGTATCGCGGCCTCTGTCCTTGAAACCGTTAGGAAATGTTCCGATGAGGTATTGCGCAGCGAGTGGCTTAGGCGGCTTGCCGAGCGTTTAGATATTGATGAGGCTTCGCTGCGCGCCCAGCTGCAGAGGGTTCCCTCGGGCGTCCCAACACGGCGTCCTGCACGGGAGGCCATTGAAGCGCGGACCGAAGCGCCTATGGATGTTACAGACCGCGACATGCTTCTTTGCGTGATCCGCAATCCCGGTTTGGCGATGCCTGATCAGGCAAACGGCGGAGCCTCGCTTGTTTCTGAAAACGATTTAAACGACGCGCGTGCTCGCCGCATCTTTTCTAAGATGCGCGACGCGATTGCAGTCGCTGAAGGAAAGGGCGCCTGGAGCGCCCGGCTTGAAGATTCGCTCGAAGGAGCGGATGCCGTACTATTGCGTACGCTTTTACTCGATGAGCGTGAGATTGAAGAACCGGCGAAGGTGCTTGCCGAGTTAGTCGGGAAGCGTCGGAAGCGGCGCCGTTTTGAGGAGCTCGAACCGCTTGTCATGAAAATGATCGATGGTGCGATCCCCCGTAACGAAGATATAGAAAAAGAATTTCGCAGGCTCCAAGCGGAGCTGCGCGGCACGCGTAAAGGAGAGTAGACGAATGGCTTCCCCCAATAAGTCCAATCAAGCTTTGGCCGATCTGATCGAAATGGGCAAGGAACACGGTTTCCTGACCCTTGAGGAAATTAATAAATCCCTCACGAAGGCGCATATGTCTTCCCGCGAGATCGACGGTCTTATGACAACTCTCGAGGATCTCGGCATTGAGGTTACGAGCCGCAAACGCTTAAAGAAAGAGCCCGGTAAGGAACAGTACACCGAGGAGTGGGAATCCACTCCGGACGTCTCCAACTCGATTCGCATGTACCTCTCCGAAATGGGGAAGGTGCCCCTTCTCAACCGCGAAGAGGAAATTACCCTCGCCCGTAATGTCCGCGAAAGAGAAAAGGAGCTGCGATTGCTGGTCCTTGAGTCGCCGATTACCATGCGCGAAATCCGTAACTGGGAAACCTTGATTGAGCTCGAGGAGATGACGCCGAAAGAACTTATGCCGCGCGGGCGCAAAACGAATCAAGAGCTGGCTGGTATGAAGCGGAAGATGAAAACCGTCGCGCAGTTTATCGGCAAGTCTGAGAAGAAGATGACCGATTTGCAGCTCAAGCTGAACACCGGAAAGCACACGGATAAGGCCGCCCGCACTCTCAACAAGAAGATTCAAACGATCCGTACCGATATCGTTAAGAAGATCTTGGGCTTGAATCTTAATCAAGAGAAAATTAAACGTCTAACCAATAAAATTAAGACGGCGGCCATGAAGATCCGGGAATGCGTCCGGGAAAATGACGCTTACGAGAAGCGTTATGGTGCCGATTTTCAGCAGCTTCAAACCTATATGGGTCAGGTTAAGAAGGGGAAGATGAAGGCGGTCGCTTTTAAGGCGAAGACCGGCTTCACCCCGTCTGCCGTTGAATCGTCGCTCGAGAATATGGAAACGATTAATCTTCGGTTGGATCGAATGATGAAGACGATTCCGATTCCCCAGGAGAAATTCCTCGGTCTCGATGAGCGTATTCGAAACCTTGAAGAAGAAATTCTGAAGGACAAGCTTAAGCTGATTAAGGCGAATCTACGTTTGGTTGTGTCGATCGCTAAGAAGCACGTCAATTCCAATCTTGAATTGTCCGATTTGATTCAAGAAGGCGGTCTCGGCCTCATTAAAGCCGTGGAGAAATTCGAATATAAGCGGGGTTTTAAGTTCTCCACGTACGCGACATGGTGGATTCGTCAGTCCATCAACCGGGCGATCGCCGACCAGGCGCGCACGATTCGTATCCCTGTTCATATGAAAGAGTTGATCTCGAAACTCATGAAGGTCACGCGCCGTTTTCGTCAGGAGTTCGGGCGCGAACCGCGGTTGGAAGAGTTTTCCAAGCGCCTTCATATTTCGATGGACAAGGTGAAGCATGTCCTCAAGATCATGCAGGAACCGATCTCGCTTGCGACGCCGATCGGTGAAGATGAAGATTCCTATCTTGAAGACTTTATCGAAGATAAGGGCGGACCGGTGCCGTCGAACGCGGCCGAGGTTTTCCTTCGGCAAAAAGAGGTCGAAAAGGTTCTGTCGACGCTGACCGACCGTGAGGCGAAGATTATCAAGCTGCGCTTCGGTATCAGCACCGGATATCCCAGGACGCTTGAAGAAGTCGGACGGATCTTTAAGGTGACACGCGAGCGCGTGCGCCAAATCGAGTCGAAGGCGATTCGTAAATTGCGCCACCCTTCGCGCTCCCGCGCGCTTAAGGATTACATGGAGTAAGCATGGCCCGGGAAGAAGACGAAGACAGCAGCATCTATACGATTGTATTCGGAATTACGATCGCGCTGTTTCTGTTTGTCGCGTACCAGGGCTATAACCGTTATTTCAGAAAATCTGCCGCAAAACGGCCCGTTGCAGACGCTGGGAGGACTCCAGCGTCTGCAACCGCGGCCGATGACGGATACGACCGGGCTCCCAGCTCTCTTCCGCCTTTAAGGGTCGATAAAGGCGTGACGGGCGGACGTTCTTCCCAGAAATAAACGCTGTTTGATGCATGGCTCTGCCATGAATATACCCTTTAAATTCATGTGACTATGGTCATATCCAGAAACCCTTGACACGAATGTGAACCGAGGGTAGAATCTAATTGTTCGTATCTGTGCTCCATCCATGTTGACCGCGTGTAATGCCGAGAACGCAGGTCCCGACGGAACCCGACGGGGTTCGCGTCTATTTGTTGCCATCATTTCCATTCTTCTTATTTCCGTCTCAAATTCATTCGCGGATGTTTCGGTTAAATCACTTCAGGGTGCGGTGCGCACCAAGAAGGGAGACTCGGGTGTCTGGAACCGCGTCGCGGAACGCTATGTTCTATCGGGCGGAGAAGAAGTTCGAACCGGGCGCCGTGGTTCGGTTACCCTTGAATTCCAAGATGGAAGCCGCGTCGAACTGGGACCCAAGACATCTTTTACGATCGAAGACTCGGGCGAAAAAGACGATAGCTTCGCCAGCATGAAGGTGGGTTGGGGCCGGATGCGCGCATGGGTTAAAAAGACGATGTCCCGGCGATTTCGCGTGCGAACGCCGACTGCGGTCTGTTCCGTTCGTGGAACCGAGTTTAATATCGAGGTCAATCAGCAGAGCGGTGCTACGCAAATCGATTTGATGAGCGGACTTCTCGGGGTTGGCGACAACAAAGGAAACGAAACCCTCCTCAAGGACGGGCAGTCCGTTTCGGTAACCGTGGACGGGCTTGGACGCGTCCAGGGTTCCGAAGATGAGAAGAAAAAAGACGACGCGAAAAAGCGGGCCGAACTGAAACGTGAAGTCGGTTTGTCGATGTCCAAGGAAGAAGTGCTCGCCGCCGCCGCCGCTGAA
>JBFIEP010000287.1:0-4356 GCA_041603335.1 Elusimicrobiota bacterium
AACATCTTGTCCGCTCCAAGATCAAGAACTCTAATAACAACTCCATACGGTTTAGCGATCTCCGCCATGCCTTTGTAAAATTGAAACTGTTCTTCTTCCGTTGGGAATTTATCTTGACCCATAAAAAGAAATTCGGTTCGGCACAATCCTACACCGTCCGAGCCGCACTGAAGTGCAGACTCTACCTCTTCGAGCTTCGCTACATTGGCGCTCAATTGAACTAAAACCCCGTCCCGGGTTGTTGAGGAAAGCGACGAGAATTCCTGAAGTGCTTCTTGGCGGATCTCTAACTTAGCCTCCAATTTCCCGTAATACTGGTCCAGGCTGGTGTTGGGATTGATGATAACCTCGCCCGACGTTCCATCCACGATGAGATCGTCACCATGACGAATTTTTGATGCGGCTCCTTCAACTCCCACCACATAAGGGATATTCATGGAACGCGCCAAAATAGCCGCATGAGACGTCTTACTGCCCAATTCCGTCACAAGGGCCTTAACGCCCTGAAACTGCAAGTGAGCGGTCACAGATGGGAGCAGTTCAGTGGCTACCACAACCGACCCTTCGGGGACAATGACGGATTGGCCGGAATGCTCGCGCATTAGTACCGTTAATATTCTTCGTCCCACATCTCGAATATCGGCGGAACGCTCCTGAATTAGCGGGTCATTGAGCTCGGCGATCATTTTAGCGGCCCGGGCGACAACGTCGGTTAACGAAGCCTCTATGTTTAACCTCTGCTTAGTAACCGCATCCAAAACATCACTTACCAGCATCGGATCCCGGGCAAGCGTGATTTGCGCGGAAAAAATGGCGGCTTCACTTGGTCCGATTCGTTTCTCAACAATCGAATGAAGCTCCGCAAGCTCCCTTTCCGTTTCCAGGAGAGCGTTCTCAAATCTTTCGAGTTCGGATTTGACTTCGTTTTTTTTGAGTTTCCGCCTCGGTACAGCAAGATGACCGTCGCTCAAAAGCAAAGCAGCCTTTCCCCGTCCGATACCCGATGATACTCCAAGTCCTTTCAATTCCTACTCCATGCCGCCCATTTGAGTTTTGAAAATAAAGTGTCTTTATTAAGACTTCCAAAGGTACTACCAGCGAGCCCGCCAGCCCCAAGCGTCAACGTGAACAAATGGGTCGTATGTTTTTTTGCAACGCCCAATGCCGCAACGGAATTCAGCCGTCCCTTTCCTTGGTCGCAGCAGCATTATCAAGATCAAACCAGAATTTGGCGCCTTTCCCGGGCTTGCTTTCAGCATGCAGATGGGAACCATGCCCTTCGACGGCCTCCCGCACCAGCGACAAACCGATGCCGAATCCGGAAGCCATTTTTTGCGCTTGGGCAGATCTAAAGCCGCCGGCAAAGGCAGCGGACAATTCCTCAGGCGCCATGCCGATACCCCGGTCTTCGACCTCGACCCGGGTTTGCCGCTTCCTGCGTAAAAGCCGCACGGTTAAACGTCCGCCCGGACTGCTGTATTTCAGCCCGTTTCCAATGAGATTGTTCAGAATAAAGCCGAGAATTCCGGCGTTTGCACGAACCGGATGCAAAACCGGTTCAGCCTCAAACTTAATTTCGATTTCCCTCTGCGCACGTTTGTATTCGACCCCTTCGATCGCGCGCTCAACCACTGAGTGAAGATCCAAAACCGAAATAGGAAACTGCCCGGCGTTGCTGGTTCCTTCGATAATGGCGATAAAATCCTCGCTCATTCGCTGCAGCGATTTCGCGCTCTCAAGCGCCATGGCGGTAAACCGGATACGGTCCTTTGTCTCCAACTCGTCGGGATCACCCAGCAATTGCAGCCCTCCCAGAAGACCCGTCATCGCGTTTCCAAAATCATGCGTAATCATGAAAACGATTCTTTTGCGCGTTTCAGCGAGATGGGCAAGCGCTCCGTACTGGAGTTTAACCCGCGCCGACATTTGGTCAAACGCCTCAACAAGGCGTCTTAATTCTCTTGGTCCCGAAATTTTTCCTTGGGGGATGGCCTCCCCAGGCTCCAAACGCGTCTGACTGATCCGGCGCTGGAGAGTCCGTATCGGAGCGGAAAGACGCCGCTCAAGGCTTCGGCTAACAATAAAAACAACGATAAGCACCAGAATACCTGCGGCAAGAGAAGTTCTTTTCGATACCTGCAGAGTCTTTTTCCGCTGGGTTTCAATTCTCTGCAGGTCGAAATCATCCGCGTTCATTTGAGTCAAAACCGAGGTTTCCAATATCCGGTGCGATGACATCCGCCAGAGGCCGGCGCCTCCTAAAATCAGGATAATCAGAGCGGCCGCGGCCAACCCGTGAAATTGGATTTCTTCACCAAGTGTTGGTATTCTCATCACTTTTTCACAACGGATTTTTAGGTCCAAAGTTCCCCAAAATATTCCCGGGAACTATATTCGCGTCCCTGCGTTATATTTCCAAGGCCTCAAAAGGAGGACTTAGGAGATAAGAAAATATCATGAAATTCATGCATGCGGCGGTCGTTCTCGCCCTCGCCTTTAGCGCCCCGGCGGCTTCTATCGCTGCCGCGGATAAGCCGGCGGCAAAAGCACCGACAGCCAAACCCGCCAAAGAGACAGTGCTGCAAAAAACGCTCAGAGAAGTCATCGAACGAAACGTGAGGGAGGTAAGTGCCGAAAACGATGGGGACTATCCCCTTGAGGACACCCTGAACGACGAGATGATTAACGCAAAACTCAAGGGCTTCATCTGGTCCGCGATGCGCGACGTCAGCAAGAATGAAAAGATCGTTCGAGCGGAGTTTCATGACGGAACCAGCGTCATCCTCGTGGACTACACGCTGCGGCTCGAAGAAGGAAGTTGGGAGTTCAATGACGAGACGATCATATCGATCGATGGCGTGGAGCGTTTCGTTTACAACGACAAACACGAACGCAGACCCGTCCGCAAAACCGTGGAAATGGATGAACCGACAGAAGAGCCGTTGCTTGAAGATGAGTTCTCAGTTCCCGACAGCGATGGAGATGTCACTGATGACGAAGTTGGGACTTAATCAACTTTAAATAAAGGAATAATTGCCGCCCCCATTGGGGGCGGCGCACAAAAAAGGTTCAACCCATGCACTCAGTGCTGATAGCGATTACCGCAGCGTTAGCCCTCGCCCTGCCCGGTTCGAAAGCGCCGAAGCTTACTCCGCTTCAAAAAAAGTACAAAGCCGCCGTCACCTCCCACATCAATGAATCTCGAAACGAAATTTCCGGAGAGTATTCTATTTTCGACCCGATTGCGGACATTCGCCTGGAAGTTACTCTAAAGCGATTCCAATGGTCCCAGACGCGCGACCTCAATATCGATGAAAAGATCGTGAGTGTCGAGTTCGCAGAAGGCTCCCGGATTATCATCGTCGATTACGATCTAAGGTTTCAGTTTAACGAATGGCAGGTTACCGCAGAGACCATCATCAGCATCGATGGAGACGAGCGTTTCATCTACGATGAGAAACATGTCCGCATCCCCGTTGGAAGAAGTCTGGAGTTTATCGAGAGAGAAGAGCAGCTGGAAATAAATTCAGAGGAGTAAGGGATGAATGCTAATATGACAATACAATGATCAAGAAAGCAGCCGCCCTTCCCCTCGCCCTTCTAGCCTTGGCCGTCGCCGGACACGCCGCTCCGGATTCCGTTCGTCCGCTGCTGATCGGAGAAACGATTCCCGCTGCCCGGGTGATCACGCTCGAAGGAAAAGAAACCGACCTCGCAGCAGAACTGAAGGGCAAGCACTCCATTCTCGTATTCTATCGCGGCGGATGGTGCCCTTACTGCAACCGGCATTTATCCGCACTCGGTGCCATTAAAGGGAAACTCAAGGAACTCGGATGGACGATGGCTGCCATCAGCCCCGACCGCCCGTCCGAACTGCTTAAAACCAAGGGCAAAAATGAAATCGATTATGCCCTTTACTCGGATGACGGCAACGCCGCGGCCCGTGCCTTCGGACTCGCGTTCACTCTCGAAAAGAAGAAGTTGAAGAAGTACAAGGACCACGGCATTGACCTAATATGGGCTTCGGGGAAGACCCATGATGAACTTCCTGTTCCCGCCGTCTATCTCATCGACCCGGAAGGCAAGGTGCTTTTCCAATATGCGAACCAAGACTACAAGGTTCGTCTTGATGGGGATGTATTGATGACGGCCGCAGTAGCCTACGGGCCTTAGATTTTAACCAGCACGAGAACGTGCGCCGGCGCGTGATGCGCATCCGAATAGGAGACGCGCCATCCTTTCAGAGGCCGGTGAAGCTCAAGCCCCCTCTCTCCGACACGCTTAAAATGGAAGGACAGAAATGGTTTTCCAACCATTTCCCAATCCGCAACAAACGTCGACGCACGGGCATTTAGC
>JBFIEP010000288.1:0-4344 GCA_041603335.1 Elusimicrobiota bacterium
ACCCAAGCCTGATCCTAAACGAAGCCGGTGAGATGACACAAGCTGCAGGAACCGCCGCCGGCCTCGTACAAGCATGGACTGTCGGCCTTTACAGCGCGGGCGCTATGATCGGCGCGGTTCTCAACATGTGGGGCAATAAGAGAATTACGAATAAGGTAAAGGCGGGCGAACTTACGCGGGAAGACGCTATCGTTGCCGCTAAACGCTCGACGCTCCGCTGGATGGTACTTGGCGGACTATCCCTATTGATGTTCCTTCCAATGATCGGAACAAACGTCACGCTCGCCTATGCCGGAGCCTTCGGCTTTGGCCTGCTGTCTGTAATTCCCACACTGAAACTGAAAGGGCTTATCGGTTCACTGACGCCGGATAAGGACATCGGACCGGTCAACGGTTTCGTCCAAATGGCCACGGGCATTATGGCCTCGGGCGCGCTGGTTCTCTTTAGCCAAATTTTCGACATATTCACCACGGCGGTTCAAACCCCCTCCCAGATGGCATTCATCGTGATGAGCGCGGTACTCGGTTCATGGGGAGCGATGCTGATCGGCGGCCGTGTTCTACTCGGAAAACAACTCAACCTGCCCACCTGGAAGAAACACGCAAGCAATCCGGCGACCCCGAAAAGCTTCAAATGGCTGAGCTTCCTTCCCGACGCACTGCTGCGCCGGGTATTCAGCGCCGAGCGCAACGAACTCAGGAAGCTCGACAAAAATCTAAAACGGCTCGGCCTTCCGCCGGTAAAGAACAAGACCGACAACAAGCCCGTCTCCCAGGACCGCCCCACAATCGCCTGGTACGCTCCGGCCTCGGTCTACAAACTCTCCGAAGCGCAAGAAGGCGGCCGCCAAGCGAGCGAAGACTACCACCTGATCCTCGACCCATCATGGGTCAAAACGCGCATCGATCCCGACGGCACCCAGGTTGATTTCGTACAGAAAGCCGTGAAGTTCGACGCCGATGGAAAACAAGCGACTGTCGTTACCTATAAACATCCGCGCCGCGTCCGCTTTGAAGCGGATTACTTCACGCCGGGTTCCAACGACAGGACCGACGGATTATCCTTAAAACGACAGGCCTCGCATCCCACCTCGAGCTCCCCGGAGCTTGAAGCGGTCACCAACGACAAATTCCTAACGGGTCTTATGATCGCCAACGAAAGTAAAGACCAGGGGCAAAGCGTCCCGGTTCGCCTCGGACTCCTTCTCAAAGATCACCCAAGCCTGAAAGCCGTAACCGAACTAAGAGAAAGCGCGAGCGCCGTCTCCCAAACCATCGAAGCGATGCCCGAAGAAAAGGCCGCGCTGCGCCAAAAAGTAAAAGACCATTTAGACGCCAACGCCGACGAACTCGGCGAAGAAGTAGTCGTAAAACCCTCCGGTCCGCAGTGGCATTCCAGCCGCGGCGTCAAATTTTTCCAAACAAGCCAAATCGAAGAAATCGTAGACCACATCATCGCGCTAAAAGGCGATCCGATGATGACCTCCGATGGGTCGGTTCTCATTGACCAACGCATCGACTCGCCCCCGCTTTATTTTGACGTCACACCGACGCAAACGCGCGCTCCTCCCTCGGTAAAAGACGGAGTCCGGACCTCGGACGCCGACCGCATGGATGGAGATGTCCGACTTACAATTCCCGGCCGCGAAAGCATGGGATGGTCCGACAAAGACGCGCTTAAGAAAGATTTCAACCTCCGTCTCTTCGCTCAGCGGACACCCTGGGGGGGCACCACCATATCAGGCGTCTTCGTTCGCGCCGGCACCTACGGGAAAGCCGTCGTTGCCGAACCCGGCGGCGCCTCAGACAGCAATGAGGCCAAGATCGAGGACGCGGCCGTGATCCTCAGCTACAACGACGTCCTCTGGGCCCTTAAAGAGCAGCACGGCTACACCGACGCGCAGCTTGATGCACTCAAGGACAAGATGGACCATCTCGCGAAAAACACGCTCACCGCTCTCTGGAAAAATGAGGACGCCATGCGGGAGCGCGGTGAACTTCCGCAAGGAGCCCGCACCGATTTCATCGGTCTTGATGTAATGCTGCACCGGACCGCCGATGGACTGGCGCCGATGGTCATTGAAGTCAATGACATGGATTCGGGCGGCCAGATGCAGCTTGATAAATTCCATCCGGAAGATCCCGGACTTCATTCCCGTGCCCGCATCCAGAACGCGATCCAGGAAGCTCGCCGCGACGCCCTCAAGGGAAAGCGAATCGTCGTCGTCGGGGCCGGCTACCGGGGGAAAGAATTCATTCTCCAGCGGGCAAAAGAACTCGGCGTTAAAATCGTTCTCGTTGATTTTGAGGATTCCTGGGGGAAACAATACGCAGACACCTTCATCCCGGTGGACATGACAGACCGTGAAGCCGTCCTTAAAGCCGTTCAAGAGAAAGTAGAAGAGGACGATCTCGGGGACAAACTCGACGGCATCATGTCTTATTGGGAAGACGATGTCGCGACGATGGCGAAACTCGGAGAGGTTCTAAATCTCAAAACGTTCTCATACCGCTCTGCCGTTATCGCACACAACAAGGCCGCGACCCGCGCCGTACTGAAAACCAAAGGCGTAGAGGAAACAAAGAGCGCCAAGGTCAGCTCCGAGGCCCAACTCGAGGTGGCGATCAAGAATGTCGGCTTTCCGGCGATCATGAAGCCCGCCGGCGGCGCCGCGGCTAAATTCGTGTACATCGTCAGAAACGCAGCCGAAGCGCGGGCCACGTATCCCACGATTGTGCAGCAGGTGACAGACGAACAGCCAACCGACCCTTCTTTTAATCCGGCCGACGGCGTTATTTTCGATGAATACCTTGACGGCGACGAGGTCGACATCGATATTGCCATGGTCGATGGGGAACCGATGTTCGAGCCCTCGGTGACCGATAACTGGCCGACCAAAGAAGGCCGATTCATCGCGACAGGATCCAATCTTCCCAGCCGCCTCACGCCCGACGTACAACAGGCCCTGCGTGAACATGCGGTTAAAACGGCGAGAGCCATCGGACTTACTGACGGCGTCTTCCACATCGAAGCCAAATTCACGTCCAAGGGCGAACCCCGCATTATCGAGGCCAACGCACGACTCGGCGGAACCTATGTCGCCCAATGGGTGAAAGCGGTTTGGGGAATCGACCTGGTCGAAGAAGCATTTCACATTGCCGGCGGCGTTCCCGGAAAACCGTTTAAGGCGGACATACCGCGCACGCACCTTGACGGCATGTTTGGTTTCCCGGAGAAGTCGGGCGTTGTCAAACAGATCCGGGGCGAAGAAGCCATCCGCGGCGACAAGGGACTATTTGAATTCCGGACCTGGATGGGAGAAGGCGACATCGTTATCTCCCAAGAGGACGGCGGCAACGACCGCATCGGGATGCTTACCGGCATGGGCCGCACCGCTGACATAGCGCGCGACCACCGCCTACGCATGAGCGCAAAGGTCGACGTCGTTGTTGAAGCCGCGAAAACAGCCGATGCCGCACGTGCCCCTCCCGGAGATCCGGGCGCCCCCGAAGGATCCGACGGCTGGCTTAAATCCCGCATCAACCCCAGCCCCCGCGGACTTAATTTTGCGAAGTTCCTCCCGGGGGAATGGAAACCTGAATACGAAGCCCGCGTAAAAGAACTCGGCGCAGACGTGATAGACATCCGCCACCCTTCCACCGAACAAGTAGCATCGCTTTCCGAAGAAAACGGTTGGAACCTCAAGCCCCGCTGGGTACGCTGGGTACGCAAATCTCTCGATGGGCAGGAAGCATACCTTGCGGCAATGCCAAGCAAGAAGCGCGGGAAAATGAAAAAGCGCTTCGACAAGATTAACGACGCGATCGAAAAAGGAGAGATCTCGGTCGAAAGAAAACGCCTGACCCAGGAAGATTTTGATGATTGGTATCCGCTTTATAAAAAGTATGTCGTGGGGAAAGCCGGGGGAACCGAACACGTAAACCCTGAGTGGGCCCGCAGACAACTCGAATCCGGGAAGGTCGAATGGAGCGGCGTTTGGTACCGTGATTCCGAAGGGAAAATGATCGGCGGATTTATCATGGCACCGGTTCCGTCATCGGGATATATTTCCGCCGGGTATGCAGCCTACAACGAACAAGCCGCCTCGCTGGAACTCTCCTACATGATGAACCTGAAGGTCATGGAACTCGCCAAAGAAAAAGAATTGGATCTCGTCAGCTCCGGTGCGGACACCAACTTGTACGGATACGACTACAGCCTCGGCCTTCTTGGATTTAAGGCCCAGATCGGGATGATCCCCCACCCGGAAGAACCCTTCTCCCTTTTCAAAGTCCTCAACCATGAAAAACTCGGCGGCGATAAGAACTATCAAGGCAAACGCC
>JBFIEP010000289.1:0-4341 GCA_041603335.1 Elusimicrobiota bacterium
CGCTCGGTGACGATCCGGTGCCACAAGCGCCGCGCGGCACGGAATTTAGCGATTTCTTCAAGGAAATGGTTATGGCAGCCGAAAAAGAATGCCAGTCGGGGCGCGAAATCATCGATCGACAACCCGCGCTCGAGTGCGGCTTCGATATAGGCTTCGGCATTACCCAGCGTAAACGCGACCTCTTGAACGGCATCGGCGCCGGCCTCACGGATGTGATATCCCGATATTGAAATCGGGTTCCACTTCGGGAAATTCTTTATCGAATGCTCTATCAGATCCGTCGCCAAGCGCATGCCGTGCTCGACGGGATAGATATACGTCCCCCTTGCCAGGTATTCCTTCAGAATATCGTTTTGTACCGTGCCGCGAAGCGAAGCGGGATCGACGCCCTGCTCTTCAGCCACCGCGGCATAGAGCGCAAGAAGCACGGGAGCCGTCGAGTTAATCGTCATGGACGTCGAGACGGTATCGAGTTTAATTCCGTCAAAAAGCGTACGCATATCATCCAGTGAGCCTACATGCACCCCGACCCGCCCGACTTCCCCTTGTGCGGCGGGGGCATCGGCATCATGTCCCATCTGGGTCGGTAAATCGAATGCGGTCGAGAGTCCGGTCTGTCCTCCGTCGAGAAGGAAACGGAATCGCTTATTGGTTTCCGAAGCGGTGCCGAAACCCGCATATTGCCGCATCGTCCAGAGGCGTGAACGATACATATCGGAATGGACACCGCGCGTGTAGGGAGGTTTGCCCGCCGATCCAATCTTGGCGGTGTCGGGTTTTTGCTCTGGACCATAAAAACGGTCCAGGGCTATTCCGGATGGAGTTTTATACTCGGCAGTCTCGCTCATCGGATCTCCAAAAGATCGCCTTCGGACACGCTCCCATCGAGCGCCCCCCCCGGAAGCTCAAGAACACTGTGGGCCGAGAACACCCAAGGCGACATCCGCCACGGCTGAATGTTCTCAACAACGCGCCGGACTCGAAGCTCTTTATCAAGAAAAAGAACGTCAATTGCAAAGCGCATGAAGAAGGTATGGATCATCGGACACGGTACAATCCACAAACCCTCATCGGGCGCCATTCCGTCGCGTCCCAACAGACCCTTACTCCGGTCCGCGAATGTGTTTGCGAGCGTCACCTGACGCGCCACAACACGGTCTCGCGTGCGGTTAAAAGCTATCAATTTTCGCTGTACTTCTCAATCAATTATCGAATTACGGCGACCCTTGCTTTCTGGTCTCCGGCATCCGTCTTTGCGAGGATCAGATAGACCCCGGACGCGACATCATTTCCGGCATCATTTTTCCCGTCCCAGCTCGTTGTTGCCTTCAAATCACGGACGATTTCCCCTGTCATCGTATAAATACGAATCTTGGTGTTGGTCGACTGCAGCCCGAGCGGGATCGTAATCGTTACCGCGCCATGCGTCGTCGGGCGGAAGGGGTTGGGGAACGCGATAACCTTTTGGTCCCCTTCAAACCCGGCGAGGGTTCCCTCGGCGGTGAGCTTTAGCGTGCGAAAGGCGTTCACACGCCCCGCACCGGCGGTTGCTCCGAACGGGACCTTGGCCCCTGCCGGCAAACCAAGTGCGGCAACGCCGATTCCATCGGTCCCGCCGCGGATATTGGCCTTGACCTGCGCTGCGGTGAAGGCAGGTTTTTCAGCGAGAATGAGGGCAGCGATTCCCGACACGACCGGAGCGGAAAAAGAAGTGCCGGAAGCCGCACTGGTATAACTTCCACCGACATCGGTTGTCACGATATTAACACCCGGTGCAACCACACCGTCGGTCGTCATCTTCGCGCCGCGTGAGGAAAATGAAGCAATGTTATCGGAGGAATCGGTCGCTCCAACCGGGATCGTATTATCGCAAATAGCCGGAGCATTCACCTGCCCCCCGTCATTGCCGGCTGAAACGACAATAACCATCCCGGCGTTAAACGCGTTTGTAATCGCCGTTTGCACACCCGGATCACAGGCGGAAGCACCCCCGATGCTGATATTCACGACAGCCCGGGCCGGATTGTTGTTCACATTCGCCTGGATATGGGCCAGCGCATTAATGATCGACGTATCATCGGTCGCACAGGAATTGACGCCGGTGCTGCTGCAATCCGTATTGCAATCACCATCCCGAAATACTTTGTAGGAAATCAGGTTCGCGTTCCAGGATACCCCAGCAACGCCGGTTCCATTATTCGAGGACGCGGCTGCAACGCCTGAAACCCGCGTACCATGATTGCAGGCTGCCGTCGGCGGATTATTCGCAGCACAGGCGACGTTGTCACCGCCGATCACTTTGCTGGCTCCGGGATCGCAAAACTGGCTTGTTCCAGTAAGTTTCCCGGATAAATCGGCATGAGTCCCCTCAATTCCGGCGTCCATAATCGCAATCGTAACGCCGCTGGAATCGCCTATCTCATATTCCCACGCGGCAGGCGCGTTAATCGTTGCAAGATGATATTGGGAAGAGTAGGAGGGATCATTAGGGATTTTCACCGGCCGGTAAGCGTTATTCGCAGCGACCTGAATAACGCCGGCGACCAAACTCAACTTGGAGATTCCGACGGACACGCTCATCCCCGAAGGAAGCGTCACATGAATCCACCCATCGGTCCCCGGCAATTCCTGCACAAAACCAAAACCGCCGCCGGCCAACGCCGCCTTACGGTCAGCCAAAGAGAGTCCGTCCTTAAAAAGAACCTTCGCCTCACCCGAAACGACCTCGACATCGCTGACAGCAACCCCACCGGAGGCAAGGACACGTGTCTTTGTCAATTTTTCGACTTTTATGGCCGACGCGGACGACGCGGTCAGGACGACGACCGCCGCAATGCATGCGAGTCGCTTCATTTCTTCCATCCGTTCTCCTTGCGGATAATCTCCGGCAGTTCAATGATGTCCTCAAGCTCGTAATCAGCCCCGGACTCTCCGGGCTTGGTCCCGAACGTGTCGCCGTATTTCGCCCAAGCGGTCTTTAGCCCGAGCTTCTTTGCGCCGACGACATCACGCTCCGGCCAATCACCGACCATAATGGTCTCGGCGGGCTTTGATCCAAGCACCTTCAACGCGGCCTGAAAGGGCTTCGGGTCGGGTTTTTTAGCGCCGAAATCCTCAGAGGTAATGATGTCCTTAAAGTGATGATGAAGTCCGAGTCCCACGATGCGGGTCCACACTTCCAACTTCGGAGCATCGGAGAGAACGGTCGTCAAAATTCCCATTGAACGAAGATCGAATAACACCGTACTGACGTGGGGATAGAGCGCAAACATCCCGTGCTTCGCACGCCGGTACCCGATGATGCCGGCTGCGAGGATGCGCATGTCGACATGCCCTTGCTCTTTCTTGAGAATCTTGTTGAAAATCCGCTGATCCTCGACGCCCTCGGCGAAATACATCTCCATGATTTTTTCCTTCATGGTTTCCTTATCCGCTTCAAGGCCGGCGTCGATCATCATTTCCACAGCGGCATCCACCGCTGCGCGCTTAGTGCGCATAAAATCCGTGAGTGTGTTATCGATATCGAATATGACTGCTTTGATCATGCTTAGTTCCTTGCCCTTCGTCCATGCATGATAGAATATTGGGGCCATGGAAGCTCTTCTTTCTCCTCATACCAAACGCATCGTTATCATCTGGATTGGACGGCTCGGGGATATGATTATCACGACCCCTTTGATAACGGCAATTCGTGGATCTGCCCCAAACGCGCATATAACCTTGGTTACCGGAGGGGCAGGAGCAGGTGGAGCGGCCCTGATAGAGGGCATCGATGAACTTCTTATCCTCAAACGCGCCTCCAGCCCCCTTCATAATCTCCAATTAGTGAGAGCCCTTCGTCGAGAACCGGCCGATATTCTGATCGACTTTAATTCAGCTTTTTCGCGCGCCGCCGGAATTTTATGCCGCCTAGCGCGCGCCAAAGTAAAAGTTGCGTTTGAACGTCCCCACGGCAATGGAGCATTTGATCGACTCGCGGGACCGGCGGGCATTGAAGAGCATATGCTCGACCGCTATGGGCGCTTAGGAAACCTCATTGGCGTGAACCCAAACGAGACACCGCATTTAAAACCGTCCGGCAAAGCCCCTCCCATTGCCGGCACAGGACCGCTCGTGGTCATTCATCCGGGGAACTTCAAGAAATTTGACAACCGCTGGCCCGAAGAAAATTTCGCAGAACTCTTTGATGGATTTCAAGGACGCGCTGTCTGGCTGGCCGGCCCGGGGGAACGGGATGCCGTAGAGGCAACCGCCTCCGGATGTGATCGCTCCTATCCAGTGATTGGACCCTTATCTCTTGAAGATACGGCAGCACTTTTTAGCGAAGCTCAACTCTTTGTC
>JBFIEP010000290.1:0-4333 GCA_041603335.1 Elusimicrobiota bacterium
ATCCTCTTGCCTCACCAACACCCATAAGGGCCTCGCCGGCATTGGTCATGATCGCCTTGATGTCCGCCATGTCCATATTGATATTGCCGGACGTTGTGATCACATCCGTAATCGCCTGGACACTTTGCCGCAAAACATCATCAGCCCGGCGATAAGCCTCTTTCTGGGTCGCGTCCGGATCTAAGAGCCGATCGTTTGGAATCACGAGCAGGGAATCGACGTATTCCCGAAGTTCTTTAATTCCCAACTCCGCCTTTGCCGCACGATCATGTCCTTCAAAACTAAAAGGCCGCGTGACCACTCCAACTGTCAAAGCGTTGCATTCACGCGCGATCTGCGCGGCGACCGGAGCGGCTCCGGTTCCGGTGCCGCCGCCCATTCCGGTCGTGATAAAGACCATGTCGGCACCGGTCATCACTTCGCGCAAGGCATCCCGAGATTCCTCGGCGGCAAGCCGTCCTTTCGCGGGATCCATCCCGACACCGAGTCCTTTCGATAAGGTTTCTCCCAATTGGACCCGCACATCCCCCTTCGTCTGGGAAAGAACCTGGGAATCGGTATTCGCCGCGATAAGTTCGACGCCTTTAACGCCGGCTTCAACCATTCGATTGATCGCGTTGCCGCCCGCGCCGCCAAGGCCAACGACCTTAATCTTGGCGCCGAGTTCTTCAAAATCTTCAGTGCACTTTATTCGAACCATCGATTCCTAAAACAAATCCTTGAACCAACGACGAAGTCCGCGGAACAGCCGGCTTTCACTGCGGCGGACCATTGTGGTTTGGGTATACGACGAGGACTGAGGATAACATACCAACGCCATCGCCGTGGCGTACGTCGGGTTATCGAGGAACTCCACAGGCGCGTCGATCAACCCCGCATGCGCGTATGAACTACGGGCGGGCATATTCAGAATTTGTTCCGCGGCCTCGGGCAGTCCTCTTAACTGGGACCCTCCCCCCGTTAAAATCGTTCCTCCCGGAACCGCGAGATCTCCATAGCTGGACTTTTGGATCTCTTCCCCGACGTGGGTGAAAATTTCTTCGACACGCGGCAAAATAATGTCAACCATCGAATTAGTTTTTACCGTATGGAGCGTACGGCCATCGACACCTTTGAATTCAATCGGGTTTTCCCCGTCCCCGTTAAGAAGTGCCGGGTGAGCGACACCGTGCTCGATTTTGATCCGTTCGGCGGTCGGGAGATTTGTCCGAAGGCCGTGGGCGAGATCTCGCGTAATAAAATCCGATCCGACGGGGACCTCTTTGGAATATCTAATTCCACCCTCGACGAATATGCCGAGGGAAATTGATTGACCGCCGATGTCCATAAGCAGAGAACCGAGATCACGCTCTTCTTCCGTCACCAGGAACTCACCTAGTGCGAGCATGCTGTAAACCGGGTCAATAACATCAAACCCCGCCTCGGCAACGGCCTTCGTGAGATTGTTGATATGACTGCTGGACGCTGTAATGATATGCACGTCAACTTCGAGGAGCGACCCTTCCATTCCAATCGGATCGGGAACACCCTGTTGACGGTCAAGCGCGAAACTCTGCGGAATGACGTGGAGGATTTCGCGATCCGTCGAAATTGGAATCGCCTTGGCGTGCTCGATCACACCGCGCACATCCTCGGCCGTTATCTCTTTATCGGTTCGGGCAATACTGTAGTTTCCGCCGTTATTAAACGACTGGATATGACTTCCCCGGACACCGATGTAGAGTCCGTGCACCATTTGCCCGGCTTGCTCCTCGGCCTTTTCCACAACGGTCCTGATCGCGCGGGCGGTCTCATGGATATTAAGAACAACACCGCCCTTGATCCCGCGTGTTGCAATAGTCGCACCGCCGAGAATTTTTATTCCCTGACCGTCGGGGTGGGGCGTCCCAAGAACGCACGTAACGCGTCCGGAGCCAAGATCGAGACCAGCAATTATTTCAGATTTAGCCATAGGTTCTTTATCAACGCGGTCGAATTAAAATCTTTCCGTCTTCAAAGTGCTTCAAGTCTGCCGTCAATGTTCCTTCCAATCGTGGGCCCGCATCTTCGAGCACCTGCCGCAAGCGGCTTAACTTCGATCCTGTCCATTCAAGCCGACCCCATTCAAGAAAGGTCCCATCCGCTAAAAACCCTTCCCAACCGGCGTCTTCCGAAACGAATCTTACCGCCATCAACGGCGTCGGCAACGCCCCCGACTTACGTCCCGCCCCGATCAAACGCGCGAGCGGTTCAAGGTCGAAGCCTTCCGGCAAACCATCCAACTCCACCTCTGCGAGACCTTCTCCAGACAGAACTCCTTTGGGCGCGGAAAAAACAACTCCGCTTGCATCAAGCATCCGCCCAACGGGTTTCCCCGATATCACAGCAACTGGTTCCCGTAAGCGAACCTCAAACACGACGCTTTTGCGACGCCAAGAGCGCGTCACGCGAACGGTCTTCAAGCTCGGAAACTCGTTCAATAAGGACCGTGCTTCCTTGGCCGGACGACGAGGGCCCCAAAAAGTATCGGGACGCCAATCAATCCTATCGATCAAAACCGAGGCAAAATCATCCGAAACACCCGTTACGCGGATCGACCGAACCCGGATCATCTCGGAACCCGGCATCGACTTCAAGGACGGGCCCTCCCATGTTTGCCATGGCCCCCACCAAACAACCGCTGAGAGCATCGCTGCAAAGAACAAAACCGCGGAAACGGTCCGGACGGCAAATTGCCGACGGGATCGAACCTTCGGCCTAAGCTGAACCGTATGGCGTTTGCGCTGCCTCACCGACGACTTTCATCTCCAATTCGAGTTCTACGCCGGTATTCTCGCGTACGGTTGATCGTATGATTTCCACTAACCCGAGAACGTCAGCAGCGCTCGCGCGACGGTCGTTCTCAATAAAATTTGCGTGCTTCGGGGAAACGCGTGCCCCTCGGAATTCCCGCCCTTTCAGGCCTGCTTCCTGGATCAATTGTGCGACAAAACGGCCCGGAGGATTTTTGAAAATGGAGCCCACATTAAATGAATGAACCGGCTGAGTTTTTAAACGTATTTGCTGGAATTTTCGAACGCGCTGAATTATATCAACTTTGCTCCCTGCCTTCAATTCCAGCTCCGTCGAGAGAACCAGTCTGCGGCCCAAACTGCTTTTCCGGTACTGAAACCGGATGCGACTCCTGGTAAGCCGCTTAATTTTAAGCGCTTTTTCATCAAATACGTCGACAGACCGAACGAAATCGCCGATTTCCCCGTCCCGGGTGCCGGCATTCATCACAACGGCTCCCCCCACCGTCCCGGGAACGCCGACAAGCGGCTCACTGCCGGCCAGCCCCTTGTCTGCGCACCGAAGCACCAGATTCGGTAATCGCACAGCGGCGCCCGCCCGCACCCGTCCTCCGGGGAAAAAAGAAATTTTCTCGAATTCGCCCTTGAGCTTGAGTACTACGCCTCGAATTCCACCGTCCCGAACCAATAAATTCGAGCCCCAGCCGAGGAAGAATACAGGAATTTTATGGGAGCGGGTAAATCGAAAAAGACGGATCAATTCGTCGGGATTTTTTACGGAGAGAAGAGCATCTGCAGGTCCGCCGATGCGAAAGGTCGTGTGCCGCTTCAGCGGCTCATCGAACTTCGCTTCCGGGAAGTGTTTCCCTAGGTCGCGACGCCAGTCCGGTTTACGGCGCAAGCCGGCCCTCTTTAATGAACCGGTTCACATCGTCGTCGGTGACCTCAAGACTCTCAAGCCATTCCAGAGTCTCGTAGTCGCGCTCGTCCTCAGAGCGCCCTGTCCCTTTTTTACTGTCTTCGTTCAAACCACGTGCGGCCGCGACCGCTTCGGGAGTACGCTTTTTCTTGCTCCAACGCTTTTTCTTGGATTTCGAAGAAACTTCCTCCGCCTTTTTTTTGAGTTTGTCAAAAAATCCTGCGCGTGCGGAAGAGAACGCGAAAAACACCGCTAAAATCACAAGGAAAGCTGCCTGCATACCCTCATTCTACTCCCCCCGCCAAAGAGTGTCAACGACCTTGACTTCCTGACCCGGCGTCTCTATACTGCCGTCATGCGGCGTTCCCTATTATTCTTACTAATTCCTACGTTTCTCGCAGTTTCTTTCTTTCCCGCTTACGGCCTGGGCGGATCGGATCAACGGCGCCGCTACTACTATGAGGACATCTTTCTGCCCTTTTATAAAAAGGACAAAAAAACCGGCGTCTACTCTCAAAATCGGCCGGGCGCACCCGAAAGTTCGTTTACGATGCCGAAACCGGCGGGGACCTTCAGAGTATTCGTAATCGGGGGCTCGATCGCTCACCGTTATATGAATCGCACACTGCTGCTCGGCCCCGAA
>JBFIEP010000291.1:0-4329 GCA_041603335.1 Elusimicrobiota bacterium
GGGCCGGAAAGCCGGGCAGCGGAAAGCGTCCGAAGGTCGCCTACCAGCCGCGCGATGTCGGGAACGATCTTGGTTTGTGGGTAATGGGAACTGCTTGGATGGAGCTTGTCCATGAGGCGCTTGCCGATGAGCGGCGGCCGGAAAAAAACAGCGCACTCTGGAGCGTTGTCGAGGGGATAGGATTTTCAACCATCGGCCGTGCGGATGAAGCTGCGGCCGCTTTTTCCCGGGCGATTCATTTAGATCCGGAGAACGCCCTCGCCCATTTAGGCAATGGCGTCGCAATGGTGATTCGGGGTGATGAAACCTCGGCGGTTGCCTCGTACAGGCGTGCGTTGGAGATTGACCCCGACAACAGGACCGCCGCGGATGGTTTGAAGTGGCTGCTGCGTGAGGATGTCACGAAATGAAAGGCTTTGTTAAGCGCATCCATTTCGTGGGAATCGGGGGAGTCGGGATGAGCGGTATCGCCCAGGTTCTCCTCACGCTGGGATACAAGGTATCGGGTTCGGATCTCAAAGAGACTGAACTAACCAAACGATTGAAGAAAGCCGGAGCGACCGTTTTCTGCGGGCATCATGCCGATCATGTGCGCGATGCCGAAGTGATTGTGACCAGTACCGCTGTCCCGGTAAAAAATCCGGAAGTTAAAGAAGCGCGCCGTTTAAAAATCCCGGTAATCGCCCGCGTTGAAATGCTGGCCGAACTCGCGCGTTTAAAACGGACGATTGCGGTTTCGGGTACGCATGGCAAAACAACCACGACCGCGATGATCGGCGTAGCGATGCAGGCGGCGGGTTTGGACCCGACGGTGATTGTCGGGGGGCAAGTTGCCGATCTCGGCTCTAACGCCAAGCATGGGGTCGGTGAATATTTAGTCGCCGAGGCCGATGAGAGTGACGGGTCTTTTTTGCGCCTGTGGCCGTTGGCGACGGTTGTTACCAATATTGACAACGACCATCTTGAACATTACGGCGGCTTTGAGGAATTAAAGCAGGCCTTTAAAACCCATTTGGAACGGCTTCCCTTTTACGGCGCAGCGGTGCTTTGCGTCGATGATCCCGAGCTTCGCGCTATCGCGCGTAAGCTTGAACGCCCGGTCGTTTCGTACGGGTTTCACGCCTCCGCCCGGTGGCGGGGGAAACGTGTGAAGACGTCCCGTGGGATCCGTCTTGAAGTGTATCGAGACAAGAAGAAGTTAGGCAGTTTGCACCTCACGCTTGCCGGCAGGCATAACGCACAAAACGCTTTGGCGTCGATTGCCGTCGCGGGCTACCTCGGGTTGGATTTGAAGAAGGTTTTTTCCGCTCTCGAAGATTTTACCGGCGTGGGCCGGCGTCTGGAGCTTCTGGGGGAAACCCGGGGTGTTATGTTTATTGATGACTACGGGCATCATCCCACCGAGGTGAGTGCGACCCTGCAGGCCTTGCGTGAAATCGTCGGGCGGCGCCGGCTGGTGGTGCTGTTTCAGCCCCATCGTTTTTCGCGGACGAAGGCATTATCCCGGGAGTTCGGAGAATCATTCGGTGAAGCGGACCGTCTGTTTGTCGCTGACGTTTACGCCGCCGGGGAGAAGCCGATCAAGGGAGTGGACGCCAACTTGATCGTGAAATCGGCGAAGCGGTCGGGTGTTGCGGCGGCGCGTTTGTCGCGTGCTGTGGATCTGGTGCGGGAGCTGCGAAAAGGGGATGTTGTTGTGACGCTCGGTGCCGGCGATATCTGGAAGATGGGAATGGACTTGCTGCGTCGCTTGCGCAGCGTGACCCTCACGGACGCCTGATGCCTGCACGCTACGATCAGCACTTTCTCGTTGACGACGCTGCGGCTGACACGATTGTTTCTGCCGCAGGTGTCGTGGAGGGCGATTCGGTCATCGAGATCGGTCCCGGACTGGGCGTGCTGACGCGCCGTTTGTTGGCCCGCGGTGCGAAGGTGACGGTTGTCGAGGTCGATGCTAAGCTGATCCCCGGGCTCGAACGGCGCTTTGGCGATAACAAAAATTTTTCTTTGATCGAGTCCGACTTCCTTGAGCTCGATCTTGATCGTCTTCCGAAATCCTCAACGGTTGTTTCCAATCTGCCTTACTCGGTCGGAACGCCCATCCTCCAGCGTTTGTTGGATTGGCCCGGTTGGGAAGAATCGGTCCTTATGCTGCAAAAAGAGGTTGTTGACCGGGTTCTTTCCGACCCCGGGTGTAAAGCCTATGGGCAATTAACCTTATCGGTCGCGATTAAGGCGAATGTCGAGCCTGTGTGCGATGTCGGTCCGGAAAGCTTCTCTCCTCCTCCGAAGGTGAGTTCTTCAGTGATGCGTTTGCATCGCTTACCGAAAACGCGATTGCCTGAGGGGTTGGAAGAGAAGGATTTTTTCCGGATCGTGCGGGCCGCGTTCGGTCAACGACGGAAGATGGCCGCCAAGTCTATTGCATCGGTGCTTGGAATGCCCCGTGATCAGGTGAACGCGGCTTTCCTTTCGGCGGGACTATCCGACACCGCGCGGGCGGAAACGCTTTCCCTTGAGGACTTTATCGCCCTCACGCTTAAAATTAATTTCTAACGACGGATTTGATTGAGGAACGGATTGCCGTTCGCGTGAGCGGGTCGCGTTCGGTTTCCAGCGCTGTATGAAGCGCGTCCAAGCTGTCGATTCCACCGACTTCTCCAAGCGATTTCGCCGCGGTGTATCGAACGCTCGGGTCGGCGTCCATGAGTGAATTGGCGAGGAGTCCAATCACCCGCTTGCCTTTGTAATTGGCGAGGGAACGGGCCGCTTGCTGCCGAACCTGCCAGCGGAGTTCCTGCGAAAGGACTTCGGCGAGTGCGGGAACCGCTGCGGGGTGTTTGGTGTCGCCTAAAGCCACGGTGGCCGCGTAGCGAACCCACCAGTGCGTGTCCCGGATGCCGGTTTCTTCCAGCAAGGTGACGGCATCATCGGCTTGGACGCGGCCGAGCGCCAGTGCCGACGCGAAGCGGATGTTGACGGAGGGATCTCCCAGGGATTCTTCAAGAATTGCGACGGCTTTCCAGTGGCCGATTTTCCCCAGCGACATGGCGGCGTCGGCGCGGGTTTTTTGGTCGGCATTCGAACGAAGGAGAACAGCTCCGAGGTAGGGAATACCGCGGACCTTTCCTTTTTTACCGAGGCGCCGGACGGCCGCGCGTCTTCTCGCAGCGCTGAGGCTTGTCAAATCCCGGACGGTTTTTTTGAAGGAAGGTTCCCCGCTAAGGGAATCCTTTAAATCCGACTTCCCACGGGGAAGTGCGACTGCGGCGGGAGTGCCGAGAAGTTCGTTGATCGGGGGGAAATGTTGGGAGCCCGCCTGTTGGGAGCGAAGAGACGTCGCCGGCAAGAGCAGGACCATCACCGTCCAAAGAACCTTTCGCATGCGCCACCTCACAATAAAAAAAGTCCGCCCCCGAATTCGGGAGGCGGCTCGGCGCTGCGACTAACTCGCTAACCCTATTATAGCAGACACTTTCAGATTTTGCTAGTTTTAGTAGGTAATGAAGGCTCTTTTTGTAAGTGAGACCCAGGGTTGGTCGGGCGGTGCCGCTCAATTGCTTAACCTCGCAAAGGGGTTGGGCGGCTTAGGTTGGGATGTTATCTTAGGCAGTCCTGAAGACGGGGAAGCGGCGAAGCGGGCGAAAGCCGCCGGCATCCGGCATATTGCACTGCATCCCAAGCAGGATTACGACCTGATCACCGCCCGCAAGATGGCCAAGTTAGTCGATCGTCTTGGAATTGATGTCCTCCATGCCCACCATCCGCGGGCGCATGCCGTCGCGCTTGCGTCGTTGTATCTCGGGCGGCGGCGTCCTGTTTTTGTGGTATCACGACGGGTTTCATTTGCCCTTAAGAAAAATCCATTCAGCAAACTTAAATACCGCAATCCGCGCATTGATGCCTTTATTTCCGTGGCCGACAATGTCAGGCGTGAGCTGGTCGGGGGCGGAGTCGACCCCGCGAAGATTAAAACCATTCCGAGCGGCGTCGATACCGCTCTATTTTCTCCCCGGGACGCAGACGTCGAAATTCGCGAGTCGTTAGGAATTCCAAACGGTGCCGCGCTGATCGGAAAAATCGCGAACTATAGCGATTGGAAAGGTCAGAAAATTCTGCTCGAAGCCGGGGCGAAATTATTGGAATCCGGCCGCGACGTCGTGTTGTTGTTCGCCGGGCGCGATACCGATGGGGATGAGATTAAAGCCGTTGCCGCGGAAGCGGGTTTTCCGGCGGATAAAGCGCGTTTTCTAGGATTCCGTTCCGATGTCGATGCCATACTCCCCTGTTTGGATGTCAGCGTTAATGCCGCCGTCCGGGGCGAGGGAA
>JBFIEP010000292.1:0-4318 GCA_041603335.1 Elusimicrobiota bacterium
ACGATTCTCGACGATGTGGGCCCGATCCACGCGCGCGAAACTCCTAAGGCGATTATTCCTTTGACCGGTGACGGGGGCAGCATGAATTCCGCCCCCGTGTTTTCCAAGTCCAACGTCGGGTATTGGAATGTCGAAAATTTTAACCCAAAATGGCCTCTCAAGAAAAAAGAGCAATTCGTTTACGGTCTAACGAATTACAACGAAACGGGGATGGCGCCGTATTCCGTGCATGAAGGCGTTCCGGGACATCATCTCCAGCTTTCCATCGCACGTCTCAATGAAAACCGGATCCGCAGCATGATGTGGGACAGCCTTATGGTTGAGGGGTGGGCGCTCTACGCTGAAGAAGCCTTCTGGTCGGTGGGCGGTCTGGGACCCAGCGCCGCCGCTCATATCGAGATGCTTAATTCCTGGCGTTTCCGCATCCGACGGGTCTTCTATGACGTCAATGTTGAGATGGGACGGTGGACTCTCCAGGAGGGGGCGGATTGGAAGCATAACGCCGCGCCTGGAAAGGGCAAGATCGATCCGGATGTCCTCCGGACAGTTAATTGGCCCACCCAGCTCATCGGTTATTTTACGGGTAAGATGCAGATCCGCCGCTTGAAGGAAGACTGCCGCAAGAAATGGGGAAAAGCCTTCTCCGAGCGGCGTTTTCACGATGAGTTCCTGGCGGTGGGGTCGCTGCCCGTGATTTATGCCAGGGCTAAATTGTTGGGTGAACGGTTGCCTGACTTGGATTGATCGGTTACCCTTCTGGTATGAACATTTTTGAAGAGAAAATCCCGCCGGAACTGATCAAGAAATTCAAAAAGGCCTTGAGTACTGCTGTTTCCAGCATTCCCGAAAGCGACGTCGAAAAGAGTTTTGACGCGGAGCACGATACGAGGTTTTATACCGACGCTGCCGCGCGGGAAACCGCCGCTCTTTCCGGTGCCTTGTCGGTGTGGCCCGGTCCGGCCGGGTTGTTAACGATTCTCCCCGATCTCGTCGGCGTATGGCGGCTGCAGGCCCAGTTGGTCGCTGATATCGCCGCTGCCCACGGAAAGACCCCGCTGCTCTCAAAAGAAGTCATGGCACGGTGTCTGTTCGGCCATCTCGGGGGAGACGCGATGAGTGATATTCTCGCCCGTGGCGGGCAGCGCATCATCGTGCGTAAGCTGACGGGACGCCTCGCTGCCCGGTGGGTTCCGTTTTTAGGGGCCGGCGTCTTAGCGGTGTACACCTATCAGGATACCGTGCGCGTCGGTAAGGCGGCGCGTGAGACCTTCTCGAGCTAAGACTTACCAGTCGATGGGGTTGTAGTCTTTTAGGAACTTCCCCGACCAATGGCTATTGGTCAGAATTCCATGGAAAAACGGATCGCAGATGCGCGCGGCGCCGTCGACAATATCGAGCGGAGGTTCGAAATCGTGGACTTCCTGTTTGCGTTCCAAAAGAATCGCAGGATCTTCATCGGTCACCCAGCCGGTATCGACGGCATTCATGAAGATTCCGTATTTCGCGAGGCGGCTCGCGGACGTATGCGTGAGCATGTTTAGCGCGGCCTTCGCCATATTCGTGTGGGGGTGGCGGTCGGCTTTAAAGAAGCGTTGGAACTTGCCTTCCATGGCCGATACATTGACGATGTGCTTCTTTCCCGTTTGCTCCCTTTCCATAAGCGGTGCGAGTTTGTTGCAGAGCACAAACGGCGCGATGGAATTGACAAGTTGAAGTTCGAACATCTCGGCGGTTTCGATTTCGCCGAGGCGTAGGCGCCAACTATTGGTCGTGCGCAGATCCACCTGCTGAAGGTCCGCGTCCAGCGCTCCGTCGGGGAAAACCGTCTCTTGCGCGAGTGCGAAATCCTGAGCGTAGGGGATTTGAGAGAGTTTTGCCGGGCCGATCAGCTTATGCTGAATGTCTTGGAAATCAGAGACGAGGGGCTTGGCTGAATCGGGCAAGCAGGCGATTCCGGCATCTTCATTTTTTAGGAGATGCGCGTAAAAGCCGGGGGGGCGGCGCACGGTCTGCGCCGCGTTATTGAGCAATAGGTCAAGTTGACCGTATTGTTGAGTGAAGAAATCGCAAAAACGCTCGACGCTGGGCGTATGGCGGAGATCGAGGCCGTAGATGTGGAGACGATCCTTCCACTGGTCATACGTCTTTTCTTTGGCATAGCGTGCGGCGGAATCAATCGGGAACCGGGTGGTTGCGATGACCGTCGCGCCGGCGCGCAGCATCATGAGGGTCGCTTGATATCCGATTTTAAGACGGGAGCCCGTGATCAGTGCGACCTGTCCTCTTAGATCAGCGGTTTGAAAACGCTTCGCGTAATTGAAATCCCCGCACGATCCGCACATCTGGTCGTAAAAATGATGGAGATGGGAAAACTCGGCCTTGCAGATGTAGCAATTGCGGGGAGACGTCATCTTCGGCGCCTCTTCTTTGGGCTCGTCCATCGCAATCTGGATCTGATCGGGCGCTTCGAAGATGCTGCTTTGGCGTGCGGTTCGGATGCCGGTCGCTTTCTTTAGATTTTGGTTGTATTCGAAAATACGCTGCTGTTTTGCCTTTTTCGCGCTTTTGGCGCGGGACTTTAGTTCGTGGCGCATCGGACGGGAAAGTTTACCCGCGGCGGTTAAGAGAGCCACGCGGCGTTCCCTCTCCATCTCCGATAGTTGTGTGCCGTCTGAATAGAGGGTCTCTAGGACCTCTGTCGCGGCATCAATTTCGGCGCTGGTGAGCTTCTGCTTCGTCTCAGGCATGGTCATGTGCATTATACGAAAGACCGGGCTGGCATACGCGGGAAATGTGCATTACCATGTGGACATGGCATTAAAAGGGGCGCTTCCGTCATCATTTCTAAAGACCTTCGAATCGACTGTCGGTTCGGTGATTTCTAATATTCCCTCGAGCTCAATCAAGGAAAAGGCGGACCCTGAGGTCGTTATCGGGGAGTTCATCGGAGATGCCGCGCGGGACGCGGCGCTGATTACCGGGGCCCTTTCCTTGGCCCCCGGCCCGGCGGGCATGGCCACCATCCTTCCCGAACTCGCGGCGGTGTGGCGGCGTCAGGCGCGGCTTATTGCCGATACCGCGGCGGTGACCGGGAAATCCGATGAATTGACCAAGGAAATCATGATGTATTGCCTGTACCGCCATGTCGCGCGAAAGGCGATGAAGAATCTCCTGGTTTCCGGGGGAGAGGGCATCCTGGTGGGCCGTGCGAAGCGCCGGGCGATGCATGAAGCGCTTTCGGTATTAACCACCCGCTTGGCTAAACGCGTTGCGGCCCGGGCTGCGGCGCGGTGGGTCCCGCTCATGGGGGCCGGGGCTTTGGCGGCTTATTCCTATCAGGATACGCAGACTGTGGGGGCGACCGCCCTTGAGGTGTTTACGACCTGGGGCGATAAGGCCAAGCCGAAGTCCAAGCGTCGAGTTGTGAAAAAGAAAGCGAAGCGGCTTAGATAATTTCGCTGAGGAGTTCTTGGCGGGGCTGGGGAATGACCGTTTTCTGGACGAGCAGTCCTTTCATTCCCGCGTTAAACGCCCCGGCTTCAATGGCATTAGTGATCGCGGCCACCGATCCCGTAAAGGTGGCCATTCCCTTTCCGCCCATCGCCATCGCGAGTTTCAATTCAATCGGTTTTACATTGGCGGCTTTGACGGCCGCGTCGGCGGCTTCAATCGTGGAGGCCACCGAAAAGGTTTCCAGGATTCCAAGGGCTTCGAGTTTGTTGACCTGTGAGGTTCCTTCGATCGCCGGAAAAATATCAGGGTGGATGTTGGGAATCGTAAAACTGTCTACCAGGGCCTCGGCGGCGCAATCGCAGCCGGCTTGAACCGCAGAGGCGACATCCGCGACCGTCCCGGCAACGAGGATCAAAAATTTCCCGGGGCAGATGGTTCGGGAGAGGAGCAGACGGATATTGGCGGTCTTAAGCATCGCATCCGAGATCTCGTAGCCCTTCGCCATCGAACTGCTTTCTACGCCGCCAATTGAATTATCCATGATCGCTCCAAATTATCCGTTGATGCAAATTGATCCGTTTACGGAAACGACTGTCCCCGAGATGCTTGCGTGAACAGGGGCTCCGAGGTTGTCGCCTTCAATGCGTCCAATGAGGTCTCCTTTAGACACCGTGTCGCCTTTTTTTACCACGGCCGAGGCGGGAGTCCCCACATGCTGCTTAAGCGGAATCGTGACCGTTTTTACCGGTGCTGTTTCTATGAGAGGTGCGTTGATGTCGTACTTCGCGAGTCCCAGCCGTTGCGTCAGCCGTTCCAGAGGAACCTTCCGGTACTCGCCCATGGGGTGTGCCTTAGGTTCGACGCC
>JBFIEP010000293.1:0-4309 GCA_041603335.1 Elusimicrobiota bacterium
ACTAACTCGGGAGCCGATTTTGCTTGATATGGTTCAGATTACCCGGTCCCTGGCTAACAAGGTCATTCTTGTCACGGGAGCTGGGGGTACAATCGGCGGAGAGCTTACCCGCCAGGTACTTCAGCATAACCCGTCGGCAATTCTGCTTCTTGAAAATCACGCGACCTCGCTTTTTTACCAAGAAGCGGAACTCCTAAGGGCGACTCGCGGAACTCGAATTATTCCGCTTTTGGGCGATATTCGGGATCAAGCCTTGATTGACAGGGTTTTCAAAGAGCATAAACCCCACGTGGTCCTACATGCCGCTGCCCATAAACATGTTGGTCAACTAGAGCGAAATGTGGCGGAAGGAATCGGAAACAATATTTTGGGTACGTTCTACCTTCTCCAAGCCGCAAGGAAGCATGAGGCTGAGTCTTTCGTGCTCGTCTCAACCGATAAGGCCGTACGACCAACAAGCGTCATGGGCGCAACTAAACGCGTCACCGAAATGCTCGTACGCGGATTTGCGCATAAGTCCGGACGAACGCAGTTTGTCGCCGTTCGTTTCGGTAACGTACTGGGCAGTTCCGGTTCGGTGCTTGAGATCTTTCAGAAACAGATCGCTGAAGGGGGGCCCCTAACGGTTACCCATCGGGATGTGACGCGGTTTTTCATGACGGTCCCCGAAGCGGTTCAACTTATCCTTCAAGCCTCGGCGATGGCGGTCGGTGGGGAAATTTTCGTGCTCAAGATGGGCACGCCGATTAAAATTAATGAAATGGCGAGAAACCTCATTCTACTGTCAGGGCTCGAACCCGGTAAGGACATCCAGATACAATACACCGGCCTTAAGCCCGGCGAGAAGCTGGATGAGGAATTGTTTGATGACCACAACGATTTGACCGACTCGAAACACCCTTCCATCATGATATTGCAGGATACGCAGACCCAAGACATCGAGAAACAAATTGTCGATCTAGAAATCGCAAGCCGTACTTCTGAATCCTCGTCTCTTGTAAAACGCCTCGCAGAGCTTGTTCCAGGCTTCACGCCGGCCTCTCTCCACGAGACGAACTAAAGCGAACGTCATTCTCCCTCCCGTCGGCCCATTTAGTTCAAACCTAGACCCGCCATTTCCCATAAGAAATTTCTCATTGCCGTAACGCGCATGATGCCGCACTGGGCTAACTCGATCCCGGACAACGAATTTCTCAGCCAGCCGCCATGCTGGTCGAGACACGCGACTGCGGCACATCCCATCGCGACGATGGCCTCCCAGGCACTTCCGCCACTCCCCAGAGCGGTGATCGCCTTCAAATAAACTAAAGGCCGACGCCTTTTGTTTATTACTAAAGCGAATAATTCTAAAAAGTCTTCCAACAAATTAGCCTTTTTAAAAAACCATCCATACCATGATAAAATACGGATTCTAAACCTCAAATAAACTCCTTTGAAGAATACATCCTCGTTCGCCCAAATTTCCAAAAGCGCGCCTTCGCAGACTCACCTGTTCGCGGCAGCGGCCGCAGCCATGGCCGTTTATGCCAACTCCGTCTTCGGCGACTTCGTCTACGACGACTGGCCGATTATCGCTGAAAATGCGGCCTTACGGGCACCCGGCGTCCTCCTCCGCCTGCTAGGGTCCACCTACTGGGGCGATACGGGAGCAGCAGGCGGCCTGTACCGCCCTCTCACGATGATGACGTATGCACTGCAGGGCACCTCACCCTTTGGGTTCCATTTGGTCAATCTGGGGCTGCATGCGCTCGTATCGGCCCTGTTAATCCCCTTGCTGACCCGGTTAGGGGCCTCGGCCCGGGCGGCTTTCGCAGGGGCCCTCTGCTTCGCCGTCCTCCCGATTCACACAGAAGCTGTCGCGTCGATTGTGGGACGGGCGGAACTGCTTTCGGCGGTTTTTCTGATTGGGGCGTGGCTGCTGGTGATCGACTCGGAAACTCCGGTGCGCTGGCTGGGAGCCTTGGCCTGTTTCGGGTTGGCGCTTTTCTCTAAAGAGAGTGCGGCGGTTTTTCCGTTTATTTTCATTTTGGGGGAGAAGAAGAGGCGGCCGGCATTGTGGTTCTCGTTTGCGGTGGTTTTAGTGCTTTACCTGCAATGGCGCTACCTCATCACCGGGGCGGTGTTTAAGACTGGGGGAACCCCGTATTTCCAAGAGGCCTCCACGCTTACAGTTTGGCTCACCATGGCCCAATTTCTATGGACGGGATACATTATCCCGGCGATCACGGGCCTCGGCCTTCAAGCCGAATATCCTCCCGGAACCTACACCCAAACCCTCGCCGCGTGGCCGGCGCTTGCGGCAAGTATTGGACTGCTTGTTTTCGCCCTCCGCAAAAGGGAACTGCCGAATTTCGCCGTGCTGATATTTCTCCTGGCCTTGGCTCCTGTCTGCAACCTCGTTTTTCGAATTGGAGTGATCGGGGCGGAGCGGCTCCTTTATTTTCCATCGATCGGGCTCTGCCTCCTCCTAGGCCTCGCCTACGACCGTTTTGCAGAGAAACGCTGGGCCAAACCAATCGCGATCGGCTGCCTGCTGTGGTGGGGGGGCCTAACGATCAACCGCAACCGCGTTTGGGCAAGCGAAGAAGCCTTCTGGGGGAAACTCGCGGAACAAACCCCAAACAGCGCCCGCGCCTACAACGGCCTGGGCACCCACCATGGACGTCTTCGGGAACACAAAGAGGCCGCGAAGTATTTTCAACAAGCACTCGCTATCAATCCCGGACACCGATTGGCCCGCTATAACTTGGCAAAGACGCGGTATGAACTGGGCGAGATGTCAAAAGCGGAAACCGACTTTAAACGCCTCGTGGCGGAAAAGCCCGATGCCGACTCGCTTGTCTTTCTAGGCGTGATTGCGCAATCAAAAGGCGACTATAGGGCCGCCATCGCAGCCTACGAACAAGCCCTCTTCCTTGCGCCTTATCACCCGACCGCCCAAGTCAACCTCAAGCTCCTCCTAAAAACTGCCAAGGGAACAAAACCCGCCACTCATCCGTAAGAAACTCCAGGCACCGGAATTTACCCGGGCCGGGAGAATTCTTTCATGGCAAATAAAAACAAGGTCATCCTAATCGGCCGCCTCACCCGCGAGCCCGAGATTAAGACATTCGATAACGGCGGGAAGGTCGCTAACATCGGTTTCGCTGTAAACAACCGCCGCCTAAACCCCGACAGCGGGGAGTGGGAGGACGTCCCCGTTTGGGTCGAACTCAAGGCCTTCGACCGGGAAAATGGGCGAAAACTCGCCGATGTCGCCGAGCGCTTCCTGCATAAGGGACAGCAGGTTTACATCGAGGGGCATCTGGTGCTGGAAGAATGGGCCGATAAGGAAGACGGGAAAAAGCAGTCCAAAATGAAGGTCTATGTAGACGAGTTTCAATTCCTGGAAAAGAAGGCGGCGGGGGCGAAGAAGGATTTAGAGGAGGCGGCCTTCTAAGAGGGCATTGACAATGCGTACAGTTAACCGTACACTTGGGGAGAACGGAGGCATCCCCATGGACAAGATTGTTGGAATCGTTGAAGCGCGGAGTACTCTCCCGGCAATCCTAAAGGCTGTCTCTGAAGGGAAGCGCTACGTCATTACCCAGCGCTCTCACGCGCGTGCGGTAATCATCGGCCTGGAAGAGCTTGAAACGCTGGAAATACAGGCCGACAAAAACCTTCAGCAGGATCTCAAGGCCGCTAAGAAGGACATCCGCAAGGGTCGGGTCGTCCGCGCGAAGAAGTATTTCGCAAAAACCAAGAAATAGACTTGGAGTTATTTTTAGCCCGCAGATTCATACGCAGATATGAAAAGCTGCCGCGGCGTGCCCAAAAACAAGTCAGGGCCGCGCTGGAACTGCTTACTCGGTCGCCCTATGAAGGGAAACGCCTCTCTGGAGATTTGGAAGGGGAATTCTCTTGGCGCGTGGGGAAATACCGCATCATTTATATGATCGACGGCGATGCGGTGATCGCCGAGGCAGTCGGACACAGGAAAGATATCTATCGGTAAGGGGCAAACGCTTTTTAACAACTCGGGTCTTTGGTCCTTTGAACACTCCGGTCCTTTTTCCTCGAATTTTTTCCTGACTGTCCCTGCTTCTTCCGGCCTCAGGTTGCGCATCATGAAGTCATGGCTGGCATTGTTCAGGAACTCGAACGCCGCGACCGCCGGGCGAAACAAACTCGCCGAATTCTATTTCTCGTCGGACTAGCATGCGTTTCAGCGGCATGGGTCGGACTGCACCTCGCCCCGCCTGAGCTTCGAACCGGGATCCTCACCGGATGGGGAACCTGGGGGAAGTGGCGGCCCCATGCCTTTAGC
>JBFIEP010000294.1:0-4279 GCA_041603335.1 Elusimicrobiota bacterium
CCCGCCAAAACAGGCGAGGCCAAGAGGGCTGATGCGAGGAAGGTCTTAAGTCCTAAAAAGGGGCGTTTCATTGTCGATTCCTCCTTAGTATAGCGTCCCCGTTTTAGGGCTGTAAAGGGCCGATAGACCATGCGGCCTACTGGGGCGTCAGACCTAGGTTCTAAAACCTCCAAAACAACCTAGGCCCTAGGGCCCAAAAATACGTAGGCACCATGCTACAATCTATGGGTCCACTCGGTCCAGGTGGGGCCTAGGCCTAGGGCCTACAATGATAGGACCAAGGAGACTAGAGATGGCCAGAAATAACACACCCAACCCAGAGATCATTACCGATGAGGAGGAGCCCTATCAGGACCGCCCTGCGGCCAGCCTCCTTAAATCGTGGGGCAAACGGATGTCTCAAGGCGGCGTATCCGCCATCCCCGTCTTCGTGGGCGGAAAATGGTCGATCGCCGTACCCCGCGGGAATAAACGCGTTTTGCAGCTTCCAATAGACAACATTCCCGGAAAGTCGAACTAAGCGCCCCTCTGGCGCAAGGAGCGGCCCCCTGTTAGAATAATAGGGGGCCGCTCCATGTTTAAGAAACTCATAAGAGGCATCGGTTTTCTCGCGATTATTGCAATCGTCGTGATATTCTTCGACAAAATCACAAGAACCGGTCCCGAGAAGAAGGGCAACGTCCGGGTATCGGCTGATTTGGCCCTTTTTGGCGCTGCGAATGCGATCACAGGCCCCGGCTTTATGGACCAGGTCGCCGAACGAATGCTTTCGGAAAAGAACAGCTCCCTGGCCTCCTTCACCGGATCGCGTCCGAGTGGAGGAATCGCCCCCGGCGGATTGATTAACGAAGAGACAACCGGATCCGAACGCCGGGCCCCGACTAATCCGATGGCGCGTGCCGAGGAAGACACCAATGAAGGTTCGGAAGAAAGCGCCCGCCAGCGCCTGCGCCGCATACAAATGCTTGAGATAGAACGCGGAAAACGACAGATGATGGGGGGCGGGGGAAATGACAGAATGCCCACTCCGGCGGCGTCTCAACCGGTCCGCCGTCAACGCCGCGGGGCCCCCTCCGACGCGGAAATTGCGGCGGAACTCTCGGGGTTCGTTAATAAACTCAAACGCCGCGCTACTGAAGACGCGCGCAGCAATCCAAGTGTCGGGTCCAATCTCGATGAACTCGACCGAACCCAAGAGGAGGGAGATGTTCCGATCCTCTCTTTAGACGGCGTCGACAACCGCCTGGAACAGTCGGAATCGCTCCGCGCGCTCCAACAGCTAAACAAGGACGGTGCCCACTCTCTGCGCATGAGCCGCCGCGGCGGCATGACAGACGGCTCACGGGATAAGGCCGGAAAGCGATTCGACGGCAACGAAAAAACGCTGGATTCGATTCCAATCGAAGAAGTCAGCGGCGCTTTCGGCAAAAAACAGATCAAAACCTACGGCGATGGGGGCGGCGTAAAGGACCTAAAGTAGTATCCTATCCCTATGGTTGAAGGCAAACGACTCAAAATTCCGATCCGCGCGGCAGAATCCATCGATGAAGAAACAAAGCTTCTGATTTCGGTGGGAGAACTCAAAACCCTCCTCGACGAGAAAGCAGACATCACCATCATCGATGTCCGCAACGAGAACGAACATAAGATCGTCCGCATTGAAGGGGCTAAGCTCGCGACGCGCGATCTTGTAGAAGAAATATTTGAAAAATGGGATAAGTCGAGTAGGATCGTGATTTGCGACCACCTCGGCAAGGAATCGGTCAACGCGGCACGTGCGCTTCAAAGCCGCGGCTTCGCGGACGCCAAAGCGCTTGCCGGCGGAATTGATGCCTGGTCCCAATCCATAGATCCCTTACTTCCGAGGTACTAAGATGATCAGCACACGCCTAGCCAGCAACTTAGTTACCTGCAAGTTCAAGTTCTCCGAAAATATCCACGAAGGCGATCCCAAATATTTCCGGACAGCCGAAGAAGCGAAGGGATCGCTTGTTCCCGAGAAACTATTCGCGCTCGAGGGACTCGATGTCACCGGTGTTAAAATCGATCCGGATCAGGTTTCAGTGACGCGCAAGTCTCCCGAAGACTGGCATCTCCATGCCAAAACAATCGCCGCGGTACTCTCGCAAGCGGTCGAGAAAGCAGAAGCGTTTTGCGACGCGGACGCTCCCTCGAATATGCGCTCGGTTGATGAGATCAAAAAACTCGTCCAGGACTTACTCGACGCCCAGATCAATCCTGCGATCGCCGCTCATGGCGGAGAAATCAGCCTGATCGACGTAAAGGGCACGACGATTTACGTCAAACTCGGCGGCGGCTGCCAAGGCTGCGGTATGGCGAATGTCACGCTCAAGCAAGGCGTTGAGGGAACCCTGCGCGACGCCATGCCTGAACTCGATGAAGTTTTAGATGTCACCGATCACGCGGGCGGCGAAAACCCGTATTACGCACCCTCTAAGAAGTAGTGGGCAAACGCCTATTACTCCTGCTCCCCACACGCACCTATAAAGCGAAGGACTTCATGGATGCAGCCCTTGCGCTGGGCGTCGAAGTCCAAATAGCCTCCGATGGACCCTTTACGCTAAACCCGCAGGATATTCTCAAGGAAAAGCCTTTTGATGCCGTTATCGGCGTAGACGACGCCTCGATTCAAGAGGCTTCACGCCTTTCGCAGCAAATGGGGCTGCGCGCGAATCCTCCCGAAGCGGTGGACGCCGCGCGAAATAAAAAAATCATGCGGGAAGCCTTCCGGGCGGGGGGAGTCAGAACTCCCGACTTCGCGGAAGCCGCCGAGGTCTGCCCCGTGGCATTTCCCTGCGTCATCAAAGCGACGTCCCTGTCCGCGAGCCGGGGCGTCATTCGAGCTGACGATCAGGAAACCTACACAGCGGCCCTAAAGCGCGTACGCACGCTCCTTAAAAACGAAGAGGATGATAGCCCCATCCTTGTCGAGACGTTTTTGCCCGGTCCGGAAGTATCCCTCGACGGCCTCCTGAGCAGCGGAAAACTCCGAACCCTCGCCATCTTCGACAAGCCGGAAACACCGGATGGTCCATTTTTCCCGGAAACAATGTTTGTGACGCCCTCGGCACTGCCGGATTCGATGCAGGAGGAAATTCGGGCAGAATCCGAAAGGGCGGCCGCCGCACTCAAATTAATCGAAGGCCCGATTCACGCGGAGTTCCGCGTGACGCCGGACGGTCCCGTCATCCTTGAACTTGCCGCGCGGACCATTGGGGGGCGCTGCGCGAGCGCTCTCACATTCGGAACAGGCGTAACGCTTGAAGAACTCGTTTTGCGAAACGCACTGGGACTCGACTCGGCATTATTTGAGCGGGAGCGTTTCGCGGCCGGCGTTTGCATGATCAATCCGGACAGGACGGGAGTGATTGGAACTGTCGACGGCATCGAGGAAGCGGGAAAGGTGCCGGGCATCGAAGAGGTGGTTTTTCCTAATCGCGGCGACCGGGAAATCAGCCCCCTTCCCGAAGGCGGTCAATACGCGGGGTTTTTATTTGCACGGGGAGAAACTCCCGACGACGTCGTATCTGCGTTAAAGAAAGCCCGTTCTTTGATAACCTTAAACTACAAATGATTAAACGCGATTTCATCCTCCGCCTGATCGACCGTGCCGCCGAGTTCATTATGAAAGCGGCAGGATTCCATAAGAAAGGGGAACACGAGAAGGCGGCCCAAACAATCGAAGAGGCCTTTAAGTCCTTAATCGGCCTGGATGCGAATCTTGTTGCCGGGATGTCCGTTGAGGACCTCGTCACGATTCTGGGTCAGGACCCCGGGAAACTCGTCGCCTGCGCGAAGCTTCTGGAAGACAATGAAACGAACTGGGAGAAAGCTCTGACTCTATACCTTACCGTTCACCTCCTTCCGGGAAAAGCGGACTACCTAGACCGGACGCAGGATGTCCATCGGTTGCTAAATCAACTGGGTGAGTCAGGCCGCGAGTTGCCCAAGGAAGTTGAAGAATTCGTACGCCGCTTTGAAGCGTCGCCCCGTCAAACGCCGGCTAACTGACTTTCGGTCGGCTCGGCACAGCAAAACCAGGATTCGGTCAGTCCCGGCGCGCGCAGTCCCGGATTCTCAATTGCTTTCACTTCGCCCTCGGGTGTTCCATCCATCGCGGCACGTGCCGCCGCCTTAATCCGGGAAAAGGTAAGCGCCTCATCCTCGTTCGATTCTGCCGCTGCGGATACAATCGCCGTCACGCGTTTTTGAAGCGCGTCGACTGCGGGATCGGCATGGTCCCATATGTGCGACAAGC
>JBFIEP010000295.1:0-4251 GCA_041603335.1 Elusimicrobiota bacterium
GGCACCATTGCCTTCCTTGAAGTGCTATCCTTCGACGAGCCTGAGGATTACTTACCCCTTAGGCGCTGGTTAAAATTATTCGAGGGGTTGGAAAAACCGGAGCAGGTCCGCATCGGAAAGAAAATCAGAAACGTTTCGGGAGCAACACTGACCTCCCACGCGTTAACCGATACGATGCGGCGCCTTTTGGGACTCCACCGGTTTTTGCAAAAGAAAAAATGAAGTACATGGAACACGGCGGATTTCAGGAAAAACCATTTATGCGGCTTACGCTGCTATGGACACTCCTATTCTTCACCGGATTGTGGATCACAAATTTCGCGCTCTATTTTGACCGCATGGGACTCGATCCCGCATCCGTCGTTTTATACTACAACGGCTCGGAAGAATTATTCCGGGCCCCACGCAGCATGGCATCCATGCTGGAAGTCACCCATGTCCACCTGCCCATTATGGGCATCGTCGTTCTCATGCTGACACACCTGCTGATCTTCGCCCCCTTCAGCGACAAAGCGAAATTTTCCTTTATCTGCTCAGCGTTTTTGGCGGCGCTGTTTAACGAGGCCTCCGGGTGGCTTGTCCGCTTCGTTGATCCCGGGTTTGCGGTATTAAAGGTTGCCTCGTTTCTCGCCTTTCAGGCAATTCTCGCGTTTCTTCTAGGCACGCTCGCGGTTTTCCTGCTCCAAGGAATGAAGCAGCAGAAGCGGAAAAAAGCCGCTAAAAAGGCTTCTCAGGCGTAGGAAGACCCGCACGCTCCGCGCGGTCGACCGCTTTCTGGTAATACTTATCGGCCTGCCGCGTCGATTTTTCCGCAATCGCGCGCCGGGCAAGATTCAGGTATCCCTCAACGGCACGTTCATCATGAACGCTGCGCTCCCCCGCTAAAAATTCCTCGTAGTACTTAGAATCGATATCGGCAAACCACCGATACGCATGGGCATTATCAATTCCCCTCAGGAAAGCCTCGTAATCATCCAGAAAATGTTCGTATTCGCGAACCTCGTAATATTTCATCTCCGCAGAGGGATCGACTTTAAGCTTCTCATGGACGTAGCGTTGTTCGGTGGTATGAGTTTGATATTCGGTCTGCAGTGAAAGAACCTTATAAAGCTGGGAAGGGAATTTCTCAAGCATCCCGGGGACGAGCAGATTCCGCCGGAACTGGGATGCATGATGGAGCTCATGAAATAACGTCACCTCAATGTGACGAATCAGCTTCGCGGCGGCTTTAGGATCTTTACGGACCTCTTCGAGAGTAACGCCCGCACTTTTCAAATAAGACGGGTTAATATACACGCCTTCATACAAAGCGATGTATCGCGCTCCCGTACCCGCACCCACCTCGGCGACATAAAAATCAGGAAGACGAAGTTTCCCGCCGCGATCACGCAATTTCTCCAGCACCTTACGGCCTTCCGGATTTTGCGCGACAATCTCAGCGACGCTATTAGCAAAACTCGTCGGCAACGATTCGACGTCTCTTGTTTCAGTCGCCACTTCTAAAGCAGTGTCGACTCCGCCGCCGCGCCAAGATTCCGGAGCCGTTTTTTCCCATGTCCAGCGCACCGCGTCAGCCGTCTGAAACTGGGCATGCATCAGTGCCTGCGGGTAGGCCAAATTAAACGAAGCTAGAAGCAATCCGATCGCGACACCGGAACGCAAAGACCGCTGCTTCGGGGGACCCCGGCGAAGAGCCCAGCGCACGATACGATGCCCCGCCCAAAGCGTCCCCACGGCGGCGCCGATTGAGACGAGCGAATTCAAAGCCAACCCCGGGGGAACCGACGAGTACGCGATGCCTGCGGCGGAAACCGCAGCGGCACCGAGAAGAACCCCTGTTTTAAACCAGGTTCTTTTTTTCTTTACCGGCCCAGTCCCCTCCTCCTTGGATGGCGGGGGCGTTTCGATTCTAGTAACGGTCTGCGGATGGGACGCGGCATTTAGCGAACCTTTCCGAGGATGAAACGATCCCAGGACGGGGACAGAGCCGCGGGATGTTGGTCCGGAATCAAAGAAACGCCGCATTGTTTTTGCGGGAGCTTTCTTTGCCTGCTGCTCGACAACAGCGAGCGATTCCCGGACCACCAGAGGTCTTTTCTCTTTCTTTTCGGCCGCAACAGCCTGACGTACAGGAATGGCTGCAGCCTCAAGAGTCGGGAGCGTCGTTTGCAAGGTTGGGGCAAGTGAAATTGATTGATGTGTTAGTGATGGAGCTAACGGCAACGAGACCATCGGTGCCGCAAGAGAGGAACGACCCAACGAGGGCGCTCGAACCAAGGCACGCGCAAAACCCTCGCTGGGAAGAGCCAACGCAACGCATAGCGACAGAACGCAACGGAAATTCATCGCACAACTCTAGCGACTTTTGGTGGGGAGTCTCATGGACCCTTCGGGGAAAATCGAAGCGTCAAGCGCCCCCTGAACTTCAGGGACCTAGGACCTAGGGAAGCTCCTTCCTTCATTGAGCCAGACCGCATTTTTAAACCGACGATGGCCCCATAACCATTCGGCAGGATTCTCACGAATCCAATTCTCGACCTTTGTCGCAAGAAGCTGCGTGATGCTATCACGATCGGTGGTCGATGGATCCAATGCGACTTCCGGCTCGATGATGACACGGACTCTTCCATTAGGACCTCTTTTTTGCAAAACAGGAATAATGGCGGCACCTGTTTTTTTGGCAATACTCCCCACGGCCGCGAGCGTATCCACCTTGGCCCCGAAAAACACAACAGGCGTCCCCATCGGGGGAGGCGCATACTGATCCAAGACAAATCCGACAGATTCCTTATTGCGCAGCGCCCTCATAATAGCCGGGAGCGTCCGCGGCTGGTAGGCCGCTTTCACGCCTGTCGAAAGGCGCGAATCCTCTAATACTTTTTTAAGCCATTCAGGTTTTATTGTCCGGGTCACCATCGTAAGCGGAATTCCGCTCATCGCCCCAACGGCCGTCATCAGTTCCCAATTGGCTAAATGAGCGGATACAAAGAGTACACCCTTCCCCTTGTCATGAGCGGCTTTCCAATTTTCAAAGCCCTCTAATACAGCGGCCCTCGGAGCGTATCGGCGGTAATGCCCCGGAATCGGCGACGCTATGTGCAAAATCTCAAGCGCAAGCATTCCATAATGCTCGAAGTTATCACGCAAGAGGTTTTCCACCTGTTCCGGATTAAGCTGGGGAAGGCACTTCTCGATGTTCTCCCGTGCGATTTTCTTCCGGGAATCATCGCAATATAAATAGAAGCGGCCGAGCCATCTGCCCAGCCACAATTCGAGGGGACGCGGGAGCGCGCTGACAAACAGTGCGCACGGAATCATAACCCCATAGATCAACAAAGAAACAAAAACGTTCATCTCAATTCTCGAAATTTAGGTAGGGGTATTGAACTAAAAAAAAATCTAAAAAGTCATTGATCTTAGATCAATTAAGAAAGGTCGTTTAATAGACGCTTCTTAAGCGCAGTCAGCCGGACCGGGTCCGGTTCAGCGCCAAGGCGGCGGCGGGCGGCTTCTGAAATCAATTTCATTTGGGACGCGAATTTTATGCAATGAGTGCAAATCGTCATATGTATGCGCACGAGAAGGCGCGTCATTAGAGACGCGTTTTCCATATCGTCACTCGTTGAGCGGCGCGCCAACTCTTCACAACTAGGCCCTATCATCATTTGATTTCCCACTTCTGCTCTAAACATTCCCGCAGCCCATTTCGGGCCCGGAACAGGAGCACTCGTAAGTGAGTGGGCTTAATCTCTAAAGCGTTACAGATCTCATCCGAAGACATTCTCTCTACTTCTCTAAGGAAAAAGGCAGCTCGCTGCTGCTCCCCAAGACCATCCATGCACTCTCCGATTAACTCCTCGGTCTCGGCAGAAAGCACCTCTTGATCCGGACCGCGTGGAGGGCTCTGCCACATTCCTTTCGAATCGAAACGACTTTGGAATTTCCCCTCGATTGGATCGACCGCCGTTTCCCGGGCGGTTTTGCGGCTGCGTTCAAGATTCTTTTTGTAAAGGATTCCGTAGAGGAAGGTGCGAACCGAAGAACGACCCTGGAACCGATCCTGGATCTTGATAAACGTGGCAAACGTCTCAGCGACCAGATCTTCGGCATCAACCGCCCCTACTCCAAAGCCGATTGCCGCACGCAAGAGGTACCCTGCGTGAGCCTCGACGATCTCGGTTAAATCTACGGCCTGGGACGGCATTGGTCTATTCTACAAAATAGCCTGTAACGCTCTGCACAGCAGCGCCA